>JANQPW010000478.1 GCA_028285285.1 Silvanigrellales bacterium | reverse complement strand
TGAAACCCCTGAACACAAAGCCATAAAACAGGCGTGGTTGATCCGCCTTTTGCGCAGGCGGTAGTCAAAACGAAGTGTTTGCTCAGAGAAACTCCTTCCACAACCTCTGCAGCTGAAACGGCGGATCCGGTGCCCGTCTGAAGGGCGATGAAAAGCTCCCCTTTTGCAGACATTTTCTGATTCACAGTGGGGACAAGTTTTGGCCGAACTCTGGCTCATGGAGCTCCTCCTCAAAAGGGATTTGCTCTGCAATCTGCCAGGAAGCTCAGACTTTTTTCGGAGGTGTGCGAAAAGTAGTCAACACTGTTCGCTTTCTGGAGGGTGCTCAGTTGGGTGAGAGGTATCTCAGCACCAATTGAGGGAACCAGTTTTCTGGCATTCTTTTTGATCTCACCCCTAAAAACCCAAAGAGGGGTGATGGAGTGCTGTTATCATTTAAGTCTTTTGCTATTGCACTGTCGAGCTTATTACTTTTTGTTGGAGCTTGCGACAGCATGCCGCACCTTCGCTCGCCTTCTGAAGGCCAATTTGATGGCTTATCTCGCAGGCAGTTTCTAGTCCTCGGCGCTTGCGCCATTGTGACGACCACCCCCCAACCCGTTTCAGCAGAGGGCACCAAGAAAGATCGACCACCGGAACAATCCGCCGGTGGAGACAAACCCTGCCAATTTCTATTTGATCAGAGCACAGGAACCTCGGAAGGAGCGCAAAGAGCCTCGCTGCAGTTCCGACCCAGTGGCTTTGTGATCACTCCTGCATTGCCAGCTGTTCTTAACGATGCAGGCGCCCTGGCTCCGTTGAAGGGTGCAAAGCGGCATCACCTGCTGGTGACCACAACCGAGGTTGAAACATCTCCAAAAGCACAGGAACGGATCGATGGCGTGTTCTCCGAATGGGAGGAGCTCTTTAAGAAACGCAATCCGCTGTTGTCCTCACCTGCTCGGCGAAGGGTTCATTTTGAATTTTCTCAGGAACAGATCCAATCCGTGGCCTGGGATGTGACCGAGCTTGTGGAAGGCACGCTCACCGATGAAATGTCAGCGTTGCTTCACCAAGAAGCCCGTTCAACAGGGCCAAACTGTTGGGCCACATCCCTCTATTTGGCTGGCTTGCCCCCAAGCCTCATGTACAAAGAGGGTCAAGACTTCCAACGACTGGTGGAGGGTCCGGTGGCACGTGAACAGAACCGAGAAGATCTCGAATTCGGGGACATACTTGCCATCCGTTACTATGACGAAGAAAAGCGTCTCAATGAGGTTCACGCTGCAACATTTGTGACCCCTTCCATTGTTTTTTCCAAGGATCTTCCCGACCAATTTTCTCCTTTCAACCTTTCTGACGTGTCGGGCTACCACACTCGATTTAAGATGAAAAACAGCCCCGAGCACTGCTTGATGAGCAACCCCGTGGGCTTTCGAGGAAGTCGCGAATGCCCCTCTTTCGGCACCATTTTCAGGCCAAAGTCGTTGACGAAATGGATGGAGGATGCTTCGGCTTCAACACCCTCTCCACTTTGGGTGGAAGTGACGGAGCGGCTAGAAACAGACAAGAAGCTCATGCCGCTTGATCATGTCTTGAAAAAGACACCCCTCAACAGGGAGGCCGTGCAAGAATTGAAGACACATCTTGAAAACAAACTCCCCTATTTGGCTCAGACAATTCCGAATGAAAATCTCTTTTCGTTACCAACAACCGAGTCCGTTGCGGCCGACCCCGTTGGCTATTTGCAGAGTTTGTACGTGCTGAGGCACTTTGCATACTCCGTGTTTGTGGAACGAAAGTTGGATGAACGCATTCTCGTGCCGGCGATTCCAGGGTTCAGTGTCTTCACCCCCTCGAGCGACCCAGCATGGCCCTTTTCCAAACCCAGCCTCACAAAAGAAGAATACAACCGCCTGAAGCTGACCCCCATGAAGTAAAGTGAAGCAAAATTCACTTGAGTTAAATTTCTCGGCACAGAACTTGCGTGACGATTGATAAGGATCAACCAAGACACCAGGAGCACATAACGTGCATAAAAAACCCAAACTTTATTTGACTCTCAGAGGTCTCATCACCTCGTTCTGTCTCCTTTTTTTGGGGAATTCCGTGCTTTTGGGCTGTCAGAATGAAAAGGAAGGCCTTAGAAGCCAGGTCTTGAGCCAAGACGACCTATGCCAAACTCTTCGACAGAAGGTGTCACTCGCCGAAAACGCGCAAGACTGGATCCAATTGACACAATGGATCGAGCAGAAGAGATCAGATTTTCAGAACATCTCCTGCCTTCTCGAGGCAGGAGATGAAATCCTCGCGGGGCTCAAAAGCCAGACTTTTCAGCGAAGCGAAATGCGAACCGCACCTCAGGTCGTCAATGCACTTGAAGAGGCCATTTATGAACTTCGGCACCGTTCCCAATCAGAAGGATTGAGTCTGGCTGAAGTTGCATCACAACGAAAGCAGATTTCCTACAGAAGTTACCTTTTAAATGTTCAGAAGGCGATTCGGTCTGGAATTGATCTCCAAGGAAACTTGGTTGTTGAGCCCGAGGGCGATGAGACATACCTCGAACACCTCCATGGAACCATGAAGCAGTTGGGGAAGACAATAACTTCCATCGAACCCACGGACCTTCTAGCTGTTTCAACAGAGATCGTCCGAACCCACATCAACCAGGCTTACTTCTTCTCTCGGCTAGGCACAAAAGACCTCATCACCCGGCTGTCCGAGACCATTCCTGGAGAAAAAGACGCGACAAAGCGCGGCCTGCTCAAAAAACGTCTGAAGAAAATGAAAAAGGAAAAATACTCAATTGGTCGTCTTGAAAACACACTCTTTCAATACCTCGTTGTGGAGTGGAAAGCGATTGACGCTGAACAATACAGTGCACTCTGGAAGCGTTTCGCAAATGAGCGTCGCAATGGCATAGCCTATCGTCATCTTTTTCTGAAAGAGGGTGATATCTGGCTTCAGACCTCATCAGATTCGCAAGGCCCTGGAGACCTCATGGCGCAGATCACCAACTTTCCAGGATTTACCAACCACGCTGGCGTTGTTGGAATGGAAGTTGAAGACAATCTTCCCATCTACTACAAACTGAACATGTCTCTGAGACTCGAAAAAGAACCGCTCGACTTTCAACATCACATCTTCGTGAGGTCTAATCGGGGTTTTCGACCAGGAATCACAACACGATCAATTTGGAACCTAAAGAGATTTCCAAAATTCACTTTCGACAGCTTGTTCATTTGGGGTATTGAACCGGTTCAGGGAACGTCTTACATCTACTGCACAGAGTTCATCCACTTTATGTTTGCGACGGAATTTGCAAAGAAGGAAGAAAACTGGGATCTCTCTCCCTACAAAGGTGCCGAGCTGTATGCAACCTGGGGAAATGCACAGGTCGAGAAAAACGCTGCTCACCTTGGTTACACAGACGATATGCCGATTTTGTTTTCAGCCCCTCTCTTCTTCTCCCCTTCTACAGATCTTGTGGGAGCAAGCTTTGAAAAAAGTCGACCTCGTTGGACAGAGTCTGAACAAATCTCCCTTCGGTCTAAGAAAATTTACCAAGACGAAGTGGTCAAAGCACTCGGATACCGAAGCCTCAAAAAGACTTCTCGAATTAAGGAAACGGCAGCAAACCTGGCACTTTCGGCTGCTGGGCTCTTGGTGTCTAGCCCAATCGTGAGAACGGCAATACCACACTCCCTTATGGAACCCTTGCTTCTTGTGGAGACCTTCGATTTTTCGGATCGCGACACTGTGCCTCTGCTCGGGTTCTTTGCTGGTATTCAGCTCTCAATTATGAAACTGGGCAAGAAAACAGGAAATCTCAACTTGAGCACTTTTGACGAAGCGGAGTTTGTTCCCGAGCATGTCACGCCACTGCTCGAAAATCTGTTTGAAGACGAGCGAAGTCAGGACAAGGAAAAATGATAAACCTGCAGTCAATCTACAAATTCCCTGTTGCGCTCCTCGTGCTGACCCTCGTACTTACCCACCAGGCATGTGGTCTCCAGGAATCAATGGAGTCGCAGTCTCGGCTCAGTGGCAACGTCACTGACACTCAACTTGCAGACCTCGATGCTGCCTTGGAGTCTTCCGGTGCAACTCACCTCATCCAATTTCTCTCCGATGTTGTTCACTACGGAGAATATCGGGAAAAGATGATCTCGCTTCTGGGCTCAAAACTCACAGAAGAGAAGTTTGATTGGGTGCGAAAGGACATCCTTCGCGTGGCCCACGCCGAAGGTTCGGCAGACTTCATCCGCAGAACTTGGGACAGAGACTTCTATGGTGACCAGATCACCATTCACTCCACCAACCAGAAAATTCAAGCTCCAAAATCTGCAAATACCTTGACCGATCTGTTGGCTGAAGCGGCCACATTCGCCTCTCGTGAATCGACCGGGCTCAACGCTGACAAGGTGAAGGATTTCTGCGAGAGCTTTACCCGCGAATACGAGACTGCTACCGCCAGCGCAAGCTCTCCAAAGCTCAAGGGCCAGTTCTTTGGAAAGGTCAAAAAATCACCCGAAGTCAAAAAAGCAATGGCGTGGATGATGAGCTCGGTTTTCGAAGACATTGCGTTCACCGAGGGTCCGGCAGTTCAACAAGAATTGGTCAGTGCCGCAGATGCCAAAAGAAAAATTCTGAAGAAGCTCACTGAGCTTTCTACAGGGTTGGGCTGTAGGGTTCCCTCAATTGGAGAGATTGCAGCAGACCATCTGTTCTCAAAGGAATTTTTGGGGCTTGCTAAAATAGACAAAACAACCTTTGCCATTGAGTTTGACTTTGTTCCCACAACAAGAGCTCTTCATTCGTATTGGAAAGGAGTGCCTTGCGACGAATGCGTCGGCGGGAAGACTGAAAGTGGCCTCACCCCAGGACGCTGGGCAACAGCATCCCTTCCAGGCTCTCTCTACTACGCAGTCCATAAGAGGGCACGGGGCGAACAGCCGGTTTACCTGGGCTTCCTGCAACTCATTCCTGTGAGAGACCCATCGACAGGTCTGGTCTATGGTTCTATTGAGGCGTCGGCTCCCGAACTTTCAAAGGTCAATTCGAACCTTGTCTCCAATGGCCAGGTTCTTCGTGGAACAGTTATTGACGCTTTCCTGTTCGAATTCGCGCGAAAGCAACCTGAAAACTGGGCTGGGATAGCCAAAGGAAATGGCCGTGCCACGGCCAGCGGTGGCGTTTCCCATGCGATTCTCAACTCAGAGTCGTACAAAAAGGGAACACAGATAGCTGGCCCCAGGGAACTCAAACATTTTGATGAAGCTTATGCCGCCTTCATCGTGCGCATGGGACACAATCGTGGTTCTGCGGGGAACTATGGTGGCAACCTCTTCACAGATGCCACAGCGAGGGGAGGCCTTGGTCGCGAGGCCAGCCAAATCAGATCTCTGGCAACTGATGCTTTGACGACTCACGACTACACATTGCGAGCACACCCCGACGAGCTTCACTCTGCGCTGCAGCGTTGACCTTCAACCGCCAGAGGTTAGAATTCGACTGGT
>JANQPW010000436.1 GCA_028285285.1 Silvanigrellales bacterium | reverse complement strand
GAAATTGCGCGAGACTCTTGGGGTTGGCAAAGTGGATCTCCAAAGTTCCGATGGTCCTGCGCCAAGCGTTTTCAAAATCTTCCTGTTTCATCTTGAGTTTCACCCATTGGATGTCACCTCCCAAGTCTATGGTGACACTGAGAGCCTTTTCAGCGTCATCCCAAAAGGTTGTCACCTTGTCTTCAAAGTGGGCGAAAAATGATGAATAAGACTGCCTTTCATGGAGGGGGATGAGTTGATTGCTTTCCGAAAAATCCTTAAAATGAAGAAATTGAACGTCCTGGCCTTTGAGGCCAAACACCTTGTCTGCCCGGCTTGGAAAGTATTGGAGTTGGCCAATTATTTTTGCTCCAGGGTGCAAGTCAAACAGTTTTTGCACATCTGCAGCGTTCCAAAAAATCAGGGTCCAGTCATGATTGTTGCAATGCTCTAAAAGTGAAGCAAGAAACTTTTCGTCTTGGCAGAGGTAACTCCAACCTGAATAAAGCATGAATTGGATGTTTTGGTAAGGCGTGGGATCGTCGCCCAATCTCAGTTGAAATGGCAAGAAGATGCGATTGTGAAGCCCATCCTTTTCCACTCCTATGTGAAGCTCCCCCACAAGGCTTGGGATGTGCTCTTTGCGGTGGCGCCAATAGTAGCTGCCTTGATTGGGATCCACCTGTTTGAAATGGATTTCATCGGGGATTAGAAACTCGATGCGATCGTTGAGAAAATCACAGACGGCTTTGGGGATGCCCACATCTGAATCCACTTTACTCAAGATCTTTTTCACATCAGGGTTCTCTGTTTGGCACGTAGTTTTTTGAGCGACTGAAGAAGAGAGCGACTGCGCAGTACGTTTGTCTTTTTGATTGGGAACACAGCTCAAGGTTGACAAGGCAAGGATGCAAAAGGGAAGCGCGAATTTCATGGTACTCTCCCAGGGCAATGGAACCGGTTTTCATTCCTGAGATCTGTCGGAGGAAAGAAAAGGATCTTGCGGAAAAATATGCATGCGCCGCTGTGAGAACTCAGCGGCGTGTGCCAATGGGTTTCGCAGAATTTCCTGCCGTAGTATAATGATATTTCACGTCTTTTGTGACCACCGCACCCATGCCGATGACTGCGTGGTCGCCAATGGTCACGCCATCCACAATGCACACCCGTGCGCGTAAGAAAGTCAAACGCAGTATTGACACTCTTCGGGTTATGATGGGTACAACAAAATCATCAAGGAATCCGGACTGGAGCGTGTGGGCTGTTGGGCTCACGTGCGGAGAAAGTTCGACAGTTCCAAGAAGGATGGCGTGAAAGGCAATGGGCTTACATCCCAGTTCCTTTCACTCATTCAGAGGCTTTTCAAACTTGAACGCAACTGGGATGCATCAGACCGCGACGGACGTTTACAAGGAAGACAAGAGCGTTCCCAGAAGGTGATCGACTCGATCGAGTCACTCCTGATTGAGACACAGCACAAGGTCTCTGGAAAATCGAAACTCGGAATGGCAATGTCCTACCTTCGAAACGAGTGGGAGACACTCATCGTCTTTTTGAAAGATGGCAGAGCAGAGCTCTCAAACAACCGAGCTGAGAACTTCATCCGCCCCTTCGTCATTGGACGCAAAGGTTGGCTGTTCAGTGACACACCAGAAGGAGCGGCTGCCAGTGCAGCTCTCTACAGCCTTGTGATCACGGCACGAGAAAATGGCATCAAAGCGCGGCCTTGGCTGATCTCACTATTTACCGAGCTTCCAGTCGTACTTGCAGAAGATCCCGACGCAGACCTAACTCCGTGGCTGCCGTGGAACTGGAAGGAAAAGGCTGAACCCTCCGACAAGCTCAAAGAAGCTGAAGATCTGACTCAAGCTGAATCCAACCCCATGGAGTTGCTGAGTCGCTTACTATCAAGTTGGGTCGCTTTGTGAAAATCTCGTGTGTGAGCGTTGATGGATTGGCGTATTCCAAATCGCAGTACGACCGAGGGGCACGGCCGCACCTAGATCGACCCCTTCGTGAAGAAAAGCTTTCATACGCAGGCAATGTCCTGGCGACTAACTTCCAGACTTATGCGGGTGAAAGTCAGGTTCAGTTTTCCCTAACGTGGGATGACCTACAAATGGTCTCTGGCAATGAGCGGCAGACCCTCTTTACAACTTCGTTCCTATCGAAACGGATGAAGATCTCAGCTTTGGTGCCACGATCGTTCTGTGTCGAGGGAACTTTTCCCAGCATCAGCGGCCATAAAGCAGCCCGCTGCCTTGATTGGCAGACACAAGGTCAGATAGGATAATGCATTCGCATTGGGGGCAACATGCAGCGCATTCACATCATACCCGCCGCCGGATTGGCTTTGTTTTGGGGCTTGTCGGGTTGCCAGATGCGTTCCTTTTCCCCGAAAGCCTCTTCTGAACAACGAGACTTCCGAAGTGTCACCGGCTCTGTCCAAAGGGTTGGGAGTATTGAGCAGCTGATCCTTTGGGAGAAGCAGGCCAACGTTCAGAAGTACCGCAGCCCCCTTGGCCAAACAGAGGTGCCTTCCGTGTCGGTATCAGAAGACCAACTGAAGATAACGTGGCTGAAGGGCGCCTCGCAAAAACTCAAAGATTTTTTCTTAATTGGAGAGGGAAGAGTGCGATGGGCAAAACACCCCTTCAACCGAAAGTCAGAAGTTCCATTCTTTGGTAAACCAAAGGTTCCCAGCCTCACATTTGATGCATGGGTTTCTGCATCACGCTCTCTCTTTTTCAAACTGGGTGAGCCCCCGGAACACTATTCCATCAAGCTCCCGACAAGTCACACCCCTGAAAATGTGAGCCAGGACAGGAAGTGGCGGATGCAAGACGAGTCCAAGCTCACCGTTCCATACTCTCAACACATCAAAGACGTTGATGACCAGCACGGTCTCTTGCAGCAAGTGGTCATTCTCACGGATGTGGCCGTGATCGTTGAAAGCAGAACATTGAACGGGTTCACCATCAGAGATCTCTCCCCGATTGATGACAAAGAACACTACTATCTTCCCGCCTTCAGTTTCGATTACGTTGGACGTGAAATCATGGATTCATGTCTCGCGCACCAAGGAAAAGAAAGTCCTAGCGATGAAGAACTTCGCGAGGAGGCGAATCTCAAGTTTTGGATTGAACACTATTCGAAACCTTCGGGCCGAGCAAAAGCCCACGTGCTGCTGAAGTATGGGATCTTGCAGTCAACACCCAACGCCCAAAACTGGCTGGTTCAACTCAAGGGCAAAACGATGTGCCCCACGGGAAAGGTTGTTATTCGTGATATCGTGGACTCCAAACCTTTTGTCCCACTCATTGAATTGATTGGGTACAGTGAGTTCCTCGATGAGTTTGTGAAGCTGGATGGTGAACCTACGGATTTTATTAACCTCAAGCCGGACGCCACTCACTGGATGACGTCACTTGAATATGAAGACGACGCTCTGGAAGCTCATGAGAAAGCCTTTTTCGAAGCCATTGGTCAAATTTATGGGGAAAGTGCCCCAAGTGACGAAGATGAAGTCGAGAGGCTCATCTCAAACCGGGAAAAAACCCTGCGTGTGCGAGAGAAGTGGCTTCGTGCTGCATCCAGACGATGAGTTCCTGAGATGGGTCTTTTGTGGCTCACCCCCAAAACAACTCCTTTTGGAGCCTATCCAAAAACCGAGAAACAAAGTTGAGCATTTCTGGCTCAATCCACACCCTCTAGGATCTCTTTGACTTCTGTTAATTTGTCATCTAGCCGTCTTTTGAGAATATCAATATGCGATCCTCTGCCTTGGAGAAGCCGTTCACTGAGTCTATCTGCTTGCAGAACAAGAGCGGACTCATTTTCAATTGTCGCACGCACTGCCTGGTTTATGCTCCTTGCACCTTGAGGACCAATCAGGTCATAGTTATTCACAAGCTCGGCAAACTGCATCTTTATGCTCACAATGCTTCTCAACCACCTTTTTGTGTTGGGGTGATACATTGAAAGGATGTTTGCCTGAACAAATTCATCAAGCCACAGTTTTGCGGAATAAACCGGTCGCGGCGTAGACTTGAAACTCGTATAAAAGCTTTTGTAGCTCTCTTTGATGTAGGCAAGACTGTTTCCTTCACCAATGTCGAAGCCTCTGGCATAGGCCTGCACTAGAAATACAATCGGCTTCCAGTTTTTCTGCAGACTTTTTTCAAGCTCTTGCACAACTTTGTAAACCAGACGGATGCGGATCAGGGCGATTTTGAGGAGATCATCGGGAAGAAGAAACGAGAGAGCATGGAATGTAAGGTCGTGTTGGTAGAGCACTCCTTTTGAGGCTATCGAAAGAGCTGGCTTTGTTTCATCAGCAAGGCGTTGCACATAGCTATAGTTAAATGCGAAATTTTTGTCGGCCAGTAGTCTGGGATGACTTTGCGAAAGCTGTTTTGCACGGTCGGTGACAAATCCGTTGTCAGCATCTGCAACACTTATGGGAGCGAAAATTCCATCTCTGCCAAACATCTCTATGGCACCTGCAAGCTCCCGAACGTCTGGTGTGATGCCAGCCTGACCGGCATTTCTGAACTCAAACCCTAAGACTCTGCTTGCATCACTTCCAAGAGTATCTATGATCCAAAATGGGTTTTCGAGTGGTTCAGACAAAAGCAGCCCGAGACAGCTCATTTCATTGTCTTCAGACCTCACCGGATTCCAATCGTTGTGACGTCTTTTCCATATCAACCGCTTTCCCCCGTGACTACCATCTAACTGGCCTGTGTACTTCATGGTTGGAGAGAGAGGAAAATTTGGATCTTCGTCAAATCTATGGATAAGCCAGGCGCTCGCCTCTTCTGGAGAAACGCTGGAAAGCTTACGAATGTCTGTCAAGCGCTTAAAATGTGCGCACGGGTCATCCCCAGGCTTCAGTTTTACGAGTGGAGTTGCGTTACTATTAGAAGACTCTAACTTGCAGCCAAGCAGGGCACTTACAACGAAAAGTGTCATCGCAAACTTCAGCATGATGTTCGCTTCGATACAACGTTCAATCCACAACTCTCCTATTTGGTTAAGGGAATCGTACCACGTAAAACGCTGCTGCAGAGTCGCTCCCTTTATTGATTTCACTCCAGTTGATGTGCCGCTGTGGATCTGGATAACTTGAATGAGTTAACAAAAGGCAAGACATTTGCAGAAAAAAAGCGCGTAAGAAAGTCAAACGCAGTTTTGACACTCTTCGGGCGTTTGGCCTCTGGCTTTTTTTTCTGTTTTCGACTGCGATCGTTCTGACCTCAGATATTGATACTGATTTGAGCGGCGTTTCTGATGGAATCTGATTTGACAATGAGGATTTGAAGCTGATTTGATCAAAGTATGACCACCCGTATGACTCAATTCGTGCGGAATTTTTCTGAGTTCAGTTTTGTTGAATCACCAGAGCTGAGGTGACCCCGACTTGGCAGACCTTCCGCTTACCAATAATGTGGTCTGAAGTTCTCCTTCGGGTGCTACGATTGGCTGTAATCTTTACCTGCTAGAATTCTAATATCATTAAAGAAGTATTTTGATTGCAGGACTCGGATAGGTAGCTCCGATAAGATCCATGTCTAGAGGATTGTAGTTGGTGGAGTCGGCCTTGTCTTTTCGCTTGTTTCGCAAAGGAAGCTGTTGGTTGGGTTTCGTTGGCGCACTGTCTGCCTGCGGAAAGAATACCGAAGGGAGCTTCAGGAGTCTGCAAAACGAAGACCGTTTGGTTGTGATTGATTCAAACGTAAAAGTGGACTCTTTGCCGAGGGGTGAAGGTGATGCAGTAACGAAATCAATATCAGAGGATGCTGTTCTGGAAGCTGCCAGTGCGCTTGTCAATCAATCTGGAGGCCCCCCAGAATTTTCGCTCTCTGAGGGTTGTCAAAATCAAGGTGACTTGTCATTAAGTCGAAGTGAGGTTGCACCAGTAAAGTTGCTGAGCGGGGAACAGTACCGAAACAGCTTGCGACATATCCTTGGAGCCGTTCCGGATGGCCTCAGCCAATTTGACTCGGTGGCCGGAAAAACCGGATTTCCAAATGCAACAGAAGATCTGCTGGTGAGTCAGCCTTTGGCCATAACTTTGCTTAAGAATGCTGAGAAGATCTCTAAATCTGACGAGTTGATGATGGTGTTCCCTTGCAACACCCAAAATACCGACTATAAGCAGTGTGCAGAGTCTCGCGTTCTCGAATTGGCTGCGAAGGCTTTTCGAAGACCTCTCTCAGACTTGGAGGCAAGCGAGCTTCGACAGACATTTCAAAATTCCGACATACACGTCCCGGGTGTTTCTGGTATTCAAGCGATTGCCCACCGCCTGTTTGCCTCTCCTCATTTTTTTTACCAGCAACGTGCTAAGCCAACAGATTCTCAAGAATTAAAAAGGATCAAAATTGCTCATGAGTTAAGCTTTGCCGTATGGCAAGAGCCCGCCTCGTCAGAATTGCTTGAGGAATTTCGGAGCCATGATCTCACAAAAGCAGGTTCTCAAAAGCTTTTCATTGCAAAGCTGCTGCAAGACCCTCGCGCTCGTCGCATGATTAAAGAGTTTTTGCTTCATTGGCTCGAGATTGACAAAGCTGGTGAGATGGCGAAAGATCCCATTCTGTTTACCGGATTTGACGCTGCAGTTTTTCAGTCTCTTGAAGATGACCTTGTTCAAACTGCAGCGCGGAAAATCCTCGCGGAAAACGCAACACTGGTTTCGCTGCTCACTGATTCACTGGATGTACCTGAGTCGGATCTCTTCCCAATAGAGACCTTTGCAGACAGTCGCTTGGGCCTTTTGCAACACCCTACGTTCATCGCTTCTCACAGCCATTCCAATTCGGCGGCTCCGGTATTGATGGGTCTCTTCCTCAGAGAAAAGCTGATGTGTCACAAGATCCCTGCTCCCCCCGCTGATTTTAGCGAGGTGGAACAGTCCCTTGTTTTGCCCGAAAACCCAACTTTGAGAGATGCCTATTCATTGAGAAAGGATTTACCCCAATGTGCAAGTTGCCACCAGATGATGGAGCCCTTGGGGTTAGCGTTTGATCAGTGGGACGCAGTGGGGAGGCTTCAATCTCCTGAATACCTGAAACGCATCACACTTGGCGATACATTTTTTTCCGTGAAGGGCCTCTCTGGAAACTTTGCTGATGCAACCGATATGATTGCAAAGCTCGTGTCAACCCAAGAGGTGCGCATGTGCTTTGTGAACAAGCTTGCTTCTTATGTGAAGGCCAAGCGTTTGACAAAAGAAGACCTATGTGCGGCAGAAAGCCGAGTGGTGTCTCATCAGAAAGAAGGCGTTCCGATTATTGATATCATCACAGAGTCGCTTGTGAGACCCACACTTTAGGAGTTTAAATGGCGAGCAGAAGAAAACTATTGAAGACTGCGGCACTCGCTTTTTTCGCTTCTCCGCTGTTAAGACAGCTGGCCCAGGCACAGCAGCAGCTTGACGCGACTCGCAGACAACGACTTATTGTGATGTTCACAGAGTTGGGCTACACGCCACACCTATGGTCACAAAAAGAAAGTGGAAGTGACTTTATTTTGAAGACCAGCCTGCTTCCGCTGCAAGATCACAAGCAAGAAATGCTGATTCTTGAGAATCTTTCAACGAACAAAACTATGGCCGCGAGAACGAAAGTCAGAAATCTTCACCACCAAGGGTTCTCAGCGATGTTCACGGGATCAGTCGCTCTGCCTTCCTCTGTGGATGGTAAAACTCATGGGCCTTGGGGTCCTTCCATCGACCATCTTGCGGCGCAAGTGCTTCATGATCCCAAGGTTCACAACCCTGTTCACTTTGGTGTGCAAACGGGCGGGGCCGTGATGTCGAGTCGCACCATAAGCTGGGCGGCAGATGGCAAACCAGAGTACCATCAGAACAACCCGGGAAAAATCTTTGATCAGTACTTTGCGGGGTTGCTTTCCGATGGCAACGCTTCTGAAGAAGAACGGGCTCAGCGTTTGAAAAAGAGCGTTATTGATGATGTTTACGCAGATTTGCAAGACCTCATGCGCTCGGTTGACTCCGAAACAAAGAAAAGATTGGAGGCGGATCTTGAATCGTTCCGGCAGGTGGAAAAGGTCGTTATTCCAGATCTTGTAAACCGTCCGAAAATTGAACTGAATCAGGCAGACTATCAGGGTTTGAACCCCTCAAACAAAGGCGATCGCATCAAGTTGATGCGATTGCAAATGAAACTTATGGTTGCAGGTTTCAAAGCTGACCTATTTCGTGTTTCAACTCTACAAGTGGGTTACGGAAATGGCGGCACAAATCTGCAGTGGATGCCTCGCGGTTTTTCTGCCCGAGGAAAACATTGGCACGGAGAAGTTTCTCATCGCAACGCTGGCAATGGAGTAAGAAACACACAAGAGCAATGTGATACCTGGACAGCAGAAATCCTTGCTGTCTATGCCGAGGTGGTGAATGAGCTCATCCATGAATTGAAATCGATTCCAGAAGTTGGGCAACCCGATCGAAGTCTATGGGACAACACCACGTTGCTATGGGCTTCAGAAATGGGAAGACCCGAACATAAAACCAACAGCTGTCTTTACACGCTTTTTGGATCTGCAGGAGGGGTATTGAAAACCGGACAACACCTGATTTTGCCACCCAATACCCCAACTAACCAAGCCCAACTCACACTATTGAGAGCTTTGGGGCACAAAACCCCAAGTTTTGGCTTTCCAGAAGTTTCCGGTGGTAAGGTGATTTCTGAGATGCTGGCGTCGGCTTAGTCGGTTCGTGAAGTCATTTCTCACCCCTGAAACTCCCCAAAAACTGTGGACATAAAAATTTAGCGGTTTGATCTCATAATTGAAGGAGAGACCTCTCAGGAACTTGGTGTGTCTCCGGCAACGCTACGGTCGTGGAAGCTGTAGGCGGAAAAGAATAGCAAACCTCAATCAGGAAAGCCGAGCTACGCTGAACTTGAAGAAGAGTTCGGGTGCTCGTGTTTGAGTACATTGAAGTTTGGTACAATAGAAAGAGGAGACACTCATCGCTTGACTATTTGACACCCCTAGAATTTGCGATAAGATGCGCGACCGCTTGATTTGAGTGTCCGAAAAAATTGGGGAACTCCAGTTGAAAATTTGTTGTCGATGATTTTTGAAAGACGGCCATGTTGAGTCACATTTCTCTGGGAATCTCAAATAGAGACAAGTCCATGGCATTTTATGATGCCATCATGGAGACAATTGGTGTTAAAAGGGTTTGGACCCATGAAAAGGGCCTCGGCTATGGCCGCAACGAGAACGAAGAGAAGCTCAATCTCTTCGTTCATCCCAATTCCGAAGACATCTCAACTGGTGCTGGCTTTCACTTGGCTTTTGAAGCCCCCAATCGAGAAGCGGTTCATCGGTTTCACGCCGGTGCTTCCCAGATCCTCGAAAAGCCACATAGCCCCTCCTTCATGACCCAAAATTCCTTTGCAATTTCATGGTGACCCTCGCAGAGCCAGAATTTCGACCTGTTGTTCAGAATCTGTCCGCAAAATTGAAAAAACCGACCAAACCTTTGACTCGTTCAGCCAAGGCATGAGCTGGATTTCTATGCAAATCTAAACAAGCTAAACAACAACGAAAGGAAATCACTTATGAAAATCGACCTGAGGGCCTGTGCCACTGTCGCCGCTGTTACGATGGTCTTCCCGATTAACCAAGCTTCGGCAGACCAAACTCCACAGGAACCGGCCGAGCGCACGTTCCGCTGCATCAACCCGAGCGAAAGTTATGGCCTACCTAACTATCCTGGCGAACTCAAAGTGAGTGTTTCTGCGAACGAATCTGCAGAGCTCACATTTCAAGACCTTGAGCTGCTCCAATATTTTGAAGACGAAATTCAGGATCCTGTCTTCGCAGCCGACTGCAGATATGGGATACGACCTCTCACGTGCCGCATTACTTTTCCGTTGTTCGGTGGGTTCGATGGCACACACATCGTCATCAACGGTGGCCGCTACGAACCAGGGTTCAGCATTGATCTCACAAGTGGTACTCTCTCTGCCATGTGGAGCGGTACATTGACCAACAAAAGTTGGTTTTTCAAAGGCTGCAGAGAACTTTGAACTTTTGAATCGAAGGGGTCTTTTTGGTCAAAACAGAACATCCCCAGCCAGGCATTCTGGTGTTGCAAATGAAGAACTTGAGCTCCTCATCGGCTTTGAGCGTTGCCAAGTCAGAGTTCTCCGTGCTGTTTTCTCCAGAGTCGCTTCCATTCAAAGTTAACGCGCAAGATGTGCACGGCTCTCGAACCTGGAGCACAACCGAGACTCAAGCCTTATTTCTGAGCGCCCAGAGCAAGATCATGCTCGAATCAAACAGTCAAAACGGGCAAATCGTCGCCTTTGTGATTCCTCGTGAAATCTTGGCGCACCTCACGCAGTATTTTCCGGTGTCGCTTTCCGATTTGAACAAAACGCTTGCAAACACATCGATTGTCAAAAAGTCAGTCTGGATTGAGCAGCTTCTCTTTCGGCTCCAGTTCGAGTGTCTCAATATATGCGGTGTGAGTTTTGAAATGGCTAAGTCGTTTTGCGCAATCGAAGTGATGAAAGAGATTCACTTTCAGTTTGACCGAAACATGAGGCAAGAAACTCACCTTGACACGGCAAAAGATAAAGTCGTTCAACACGCCATACACTTTGTTGAAAAGAACATCGACTCGAAGCTCACTATGTCACTCGTTGCCAAGTCGTGCAAGACAAGCGCTTCAACCTTGAACAGGCGCTTTCAAGACGAACTCGGCCTGTCGTTCATTCGTTACCTCAGAAAAAGACGCCTCACCTATGCCAGACAGCTCCTGAGCTCCGGTTTGTACAACGTGAGTCAGGCAGCATGGGCGTGTGGATACGAAGATCTCTCGTCATTTTCAAAGGCATTTAAGAGAGAGTTTGGAAGCTCTCCATCTGCGAATCTTCAAAGCGAGAAGAACACCACGTAGCACCGGATATGAGCAAAAACCTCAAAATGAATTCAAAGTTAGCATCGATTCTAGGGTCACAACTCTGCGGGCACTACGCTGACCAGTTCGCACCAATCTTTGACGGAATCAGACTGACGTCTCATGAAAAACATCTGCTAACCTCTGACCCGAGAGTCCTTTTTCTCTAGGAAAATTTATAAAACACTGAGAGGTTCAGAAGATGGCATTTTCAAAAAAGTTACGGGGTTTGCTTGTTTTGGCAGCTGCGGCATTCGCAACGACACAAGCCCATGCTGAAGGAGCTCTGGAGCCCGAGTACACGAGCGACACCATCTCAAACACGCACACAGGTTGCGCCAAATTTCAAAGCCAGAACAACCCGTTTCACAAATCTGAGTTTTGCCGCGGAACCACATTCCGACCGGAAAATCTTGAAATCGTGGGTGAACAAATTTGTTGGGTCACAGCATTTCAAATCCGACTTGTGACTCCCATTGCTCTTTCTGGTGTGAGGTTTTGGATCAAAATCGGAAACAAGACTCAAGAAATTTTTCAAAGGGGAACTCACTCCGGATACGGTGGACCTGTGAAATTCATTGCCAGAGTGGAGTGTCCAGACGAAGGTCCGTTGCCGGTTCACTACACTTTTGAGCACCCTCAGGTTTATGGATTCCAAGACAATCACGGCGAGGGTTTTCAGTTGGAACTGCCTGAATTTGATCCGGAAGACTTGTTTTGACAATGATGACATGAGAGTTCTGAATTCATCCGACACTTCAATGGTTCGAAAACTTTCACGCGTCCGTCACCACAAAAAAAAGCCTCCCTTCGGGGAGGCTTTTTTTTGTCACGCGTGCTTCGTCGCAGACCTTCCACATTTTCTACCCGACTGAAAACCCGATGACGGGTTCGAGGATTTCAGAACCTTTGTCGGAGTTAGTTAACGTGTTAGCATTTCTTCATGAGATAATCTTTGCGTTGTTATCCTCCATTCCTAGAAAGGGTGTATCCTTGTGTCAGTAATTGTGGTGATGAGTCTTTTACTTTTTAGCTTCTTTGGTTGTGTCTCTCCTCGGAGAGGCCCTGAGTCGACCAAAGTGTCTTCCTTAGTATCCAACTTGGGTCTAGAAGCTTCCGATATTAGTGTTCTTTTTCCCCCAGCTGGAGTCGCTATTGAAGATCCCAGTAAGGAAAAATATCGACTTGCTGCGGCTGTTTTGGGTGTAACTCAAACGAGCACATACGAGATAGAAGAGTCCTTGGCAGAGGAGCGTTTGGCCCACCTGACCAAGCGGGGTTTTTGGCCAAGACTCATTGGATCAGAAGGAGGAAAGGTTTTTCTACCAGAATCAGAGCTTCAGAGTCTTCTCAGGCATTTCCAGTCAAAGGCTGAGCAGACAACAGGCCAAAGAAAAGGACGCTTGGAGGGACCACTTGTGCTTAAGGCGTACAAGAGTCTCATAGAGGCACCACCAAAGTCTGCCATATCTCCAGGTGTAGGAGCTCCTGATGGGTTCGAAACAATTTCCTTTGATATGAGCTCTCCGGAAAGGTGGCGCATTGTGTCTTTTCGGCTCGATCCTTGCCCCTATGGCCACGTAATGCAAAACAAAGGCATCAAACTTCAACCTGAAGTCGTCGAAGCCAGAAAGACCTGCAGGCCAGAGATCCGTGTTGTGGCCCAGCCTATTTTGGGGCTGGATGCTGCAGAATCCGTTGCAGGGGCTTTGCTGCCGCGAAGCTCGATTGTGACCAAAAGCAAACGTGTTGACAAGCGCATTGAGAGGTGGGCTTTTCCGCACATCCCTTTGAATCCTCAGCATCTCGGTTGGTACTTTGCTGACTACGCTATTCACTTGTTTTATCGAATTTCAAAGAAACAGATGAATGACACGGCTCGGGCATTGCTCAGCCTCAAGAGACGTTATCTTCACACCTGTGGCAGAAATTTGCGCAGCTTAGGGATTCATCCTTGCATCCGTGCCGCCTACCTAGGAGCTGCCCCCTTCGAAACCATCATGGAGCAGTTCCACTGGATGAAACGCTACCCCTATGCATCAAGCTCCATGAAAATCAAATCAGAATCGTCGGAGCTACTGAAGGTCGCCACTCGATATGGAAAAGATTGGGGAAAACTTGACTACGCCAAAGCGGTCTCAGAGATTTTTGCATCACCGTTGTCTGTACCGCACAAAGCCGCAGTGTTTGTGAGCTCTTCAAACATTGACCCCTGGATTTTTCGACTCTTCCGCCGAGAAAAGGATGGGCAATGGAGCTCTAAAATCATAACTGCGCTTGATTCCTCCCCATTCGAAACTACCGATACCTACGGAGTTCGGGAAGATCTTTCGACACGCGGGGTTCAAGTAATTCCCAGGGGTGCGAAAGTCTCTCTCACTCAGAAAAAGAGGGGAAGCGAAAAAGATAGAGAGTTTGAAAGGAGACTAAAAAAAGGTCGTCTTGTACCTTCGGAGGCAGCGAAACGGGATTCCCTCGATGTGTTTCTCCGCACGGCAGAGGCCACGAAACACCAGACCAACGAAGAATATCTCAAGCTTCATAAAATCTTGCCAGATATTCAGCAAAAAGGCTTGAGACGCATCAAGATTACAAAGAATCGAAATGTCGATCTCTCCCAGATGTTGGCGAGAGTCAACAATCCACGTTTAAATGATGAGTTTTCCGTCAGTTGCGGAAGCTGTCACCTGGCGTCTATTGAATCAAACTTGATGGGAACGTTTTGGAGGTTCTATCCTCACTTCAAGGCAGCATTAGACAAAAGCCTGAACCCTATGGGAAAAGTCTTACCGCGATTTGGTGTTCAGAATTTTCGCGAGTTCATTGACAGCGTGCAGGGAGAAAGCGAGTCGGAAGATTTGATTCTGATGAAGAATCACCGTTACTTGAGTGAATCCTCCTCATTCACACCGCCAGCCTCGGATTTTCAGCAGGTTTTTTCAAGCAGTTCGCGGACGGTTACAGATAGGGTCTTTGTGTTCAACCAATTTAGCCTGTACCGAGACACTCCCGTTATTTCTCATCGGGTTGCCCATGAAACCGATATGGCATTGCAACATCTTAGGAAAAATGTGTTCCAAGAATCAGCTGGCAATGAAACGATGACTTGCAATAGACCCGTTCTTCGCGCCTGCATGATGTCCCCGCCCTTGCGGGGAGGTTCATTCTGGTTGGGCGTAGAATTCCTGGAAGAGAACTGCTGGCATCCTGAAGCGCAGATTTGCGCTGTTCGTGAGTAAAGTGCAGAAGTTTAGACCAATCTGACATTTTTGGAGGATTGAGTGTTAGGCTTTCAAGGGTTCGAGTATTGTCCTGGTCAATGGTGGTGGACTTTCCAAGAAAAAATACATAGCCTTCATGTTTATTTTTCTAGCCCTTTCATGTCTGAAAAGGACTGACCAAGCACAGCTTTTAGCGGCTTCATTCCCGATATTTCAAGAGCCCTACAACAAACTCTCTCGTTTGCCAGAACAATGGACTCAAATGAACCTCGAAGAAAAGCTCGCTATCTTAGCATCCGCGCTAAAAGCGATGCCGTATAGTCCTGAACAAGACAGTGCGCTTGAAGCTTATACCGCACTTCGTTACCATGACTTCAATCGTTACTTTAAAAGTTCGATCGCTATCCTGGGCCAGGCGGCCGAGAGTTCCAAGGTCGATATCTGGGCGCACAAATCGTTTTCTCCAGAGTCAAAAAATGAAGAACGCGTTTTTCTTCCAAATCTTGCTCAGGAATGGGTTGAAACCGCACAAATGCTCGTTTTGAAATCTGACGAAGTCGCGATTTTAGAGCAACTCGCTCACATCCACATCAACGCAGCGATTCTACAGATCCAAGATCTCGTCAGCCCTCTGTTTCCGCTCTCCAACGGACTCACTTCGCCACCAGAATGAATCCCGTTATGGCGAAATTGCTAAGTACAAATTGGATCCAATCAATTCTTTGTTGAAATTTTCGGTTTTTCTTAAGGGCCCCATGGGAAGGCTGCTTGAATTGAAGCAATTTGAAGATTTTGTCACCCTTCCAAATCACATATGGTTTGGAAATGTGATGAGGAGACTCGAGTCTCAATTGCCGAATGATGGTCAGTTTTCTCATTTTCCGAAAATCATTCATGGAAAGTTTCCTGAACCCATGCACTTTGTTGAGGGGTTTTTGCGTGGTGAGTATTTTCTCTCAGACAACAACTCCTATCGCCTGCATGACCTGACTTTTCACGCCATGCCGCTCCTTTACCCTGTCGAAGTTTTGAATGCCACCGTGGATTCTGTGGCTCGCGGCCATGGTTTTTTGAGCTGGGTTCAGGAAAACAAAAAGCCGAGACAAAAGTCTTAGCACTGATGTACGAGAGATTGGGTTTGTGTGTTGACTTTGGTTTTGGAAATGGAGTTGCGGGACTGCGAAAGCATCTTGAGGGTGACCTTCCTGAAATTAGCTTAGGCACAATTCTTTTGAAGAAGCTAAAGGTAGGAGGCTGCATTCTCAACGCTAAGCTGGAAGAGGACATCAGCAGGCTTGCACAAGTGACGATTGACGAGTTGCGCAAGGCAGAGCAAGCTGGGCGACTCGCTGACTTCAGTGAACAGAATTTCGAAAAGCTTGCCAGTGCCCTGACCCAGGCAGCGCAAGAGTACATTCTGCAAAATAAATTGGAGGGCAAAAACTCGGCTGATTTCCTGAGTGAAACCATCGAAGGCTATACGAAGCTGGGAAAAATGTTCAGCGAAAGGTGGGAAGAACTTCAGCAGGCTGCCTCAAATCTGCTTGAAACTGAAAAGGCTCACTAATTGCTGGTTCAAACACTTACGAAAGAGCTCGTTTCAACGTCACTCCGTGTTCTGCTTCAGGTGCGATCAGACTCATGCCACATACCTTGAGAAAAAAACTCACACTAGAGCTCAAAGCTAACGTCTGCTCGGCGGTCGTCACAGCATGAGGTGGAGATTCATTGAATGAACCGAATTGTTTTGTTCTGTTTCTCTTTTGTCACGAGTAGTTGTATTCACCGTGCTCCTGATTTGAAGTTGAGAAACGCCTTGGCTAACCAGAGAATTTTCACATTCCGGGACGGCGAGAAGCTTTTCTTGAGGTCGAGTCAACGTGAGATCCTCTATCTATCTCATCGGGCTGTTGTCGAGTGGACGAAGTCTTTGGGAGAAACTCCGAAAACAGAAAACGTTGAATGTGTTTGTCAAGAGAATGGCTGTCAGGTTGAAATCACTGGTGTTGCACCAAGAGTTGCCCATGAGACTGCAGATCTCCTTCCTCCAAGTTCGGCTCAAAGTCCTGAGTGTCATGGTGGGGCGTATACCGCTGTTGGCGGACACCCCTGTTTTTTAACCTCGCATCCTTCAGAGTATTCCAGTGCTCCGATTTGCCGAAAAGTGACAAGAGATGAAATCAGAGCTGGAGATATATTGAGCAGTTCAAGTCACTCGAGTGTCTTTCTTCATGACGAACTCTTTTTCAACAAAAACAATATCGACAGAAGTAGTATGACATTTCACGATCCTTTTACGTTTAGAAGCTTGCAGAACTTCTCGGGAACAAGCGTTTTTCGGTGTTCCTTTGATGAGAGCTTTTTGCGCACTCAGGGGTTCCTTAAAGAAGAAGTCCAACTTTTGACTGAATTGAGATCTTTCGTGCGTGATGACCTGTTTGCCCATGATATTCCCCTTTCTTCAGCCGAGAAAGACCGTTATGAGAGTGTTCTGAAGAACTTTGAAACACGGACCGACCAACTCAAAGCCACGACCGTGGGCGACTACATTCGAAACTTTGTTTTGCGGATTCGTTTGAGTTTTGAGGGAGGAAATTGTCCCTCCTTTGTTTTCCATGGCGATGATCTTTCGAGACAGGGCTTGTTTCGACTTCTTCGGGATACATCACATGGAAAAACGCTTTCGCGGGCTGCCAACACTCTCGTTGTGAAGTACGGGCGAGAGTCAACACCTGAACTCCTTGAGCTGCTCGAGCAAAGGCTTGCGAATCCAGAGGGAGTGTTTCTGGCGCTCCACATGCTTATTGGAGAGGATTTCTTTTCCATTGAGCCAGGAACGTCTGTCGGAAGGGAGCAGTGGCTACTCGGCAAAATTTTTCTTTGCAGCACCTTATATTCATGTGATGCCGATCGTTTTCAAGAAGATGAGATTCCGAGTCTTCTCTCTCTTTCTACATCCAAGTCTGTAGACATCCTCCGCGAGCGAAACAACACTATAGAGTTTGATCGCTATCTACATGCATTTCCTCAGACTTTGGTCAACGCTTGCCTTGATCAACTCGAACAGCGACTCAGGTTCAAGCGCGATCAATGCCCAAAACATCTGGCCTATCTGTCCGCAAGTATACCTGAGGCAAAAAGAGCTACATTTTTCATGCTCAACCAAGATCTCTCAACTGAAGCGCGGCGCTTTCTCGAGTTCGGGCTTACCGATCGTTATGGCTATCAGCTGCGAGACGCACCGGCGGATATCCTGAAGGCCTTTGAAGACAGTCGTTGAGGGTATATCCTCGACGACTCTTGCCCTTGTTTAAGAGCTCACCTTCTGCCGCAAAAAAAATCGGCTCAACAGCTTTCAGCGAAAAGTGGCAAGAATTTCAGCAGAGCTGGTTTCGAAGGGGACTTGACTCAAAGCGAGTTCAAATCAAAGTTCCACAAACGGTCCCAGTTGTCTCTGAAGAGAGCGGTCGGTGTCAGGTCCACGTTCTGCTTTTCACCCACTTTGACATCAGACACCAGGGAACCAGAAGCCACTTGGATTGCATTGTCTGCACTGACGGCCACCTTAAGGTTTGATTTGAAAGGGCTCCCAGATTCTGTTGAGGCTTTGATCAAAATCTGACCCGAAATTTGCACCACGCAATTTTTGGGTACCTGGTTTGTCTTCATCTCATTCTGCAACTCTGATCGCAGGCTTTCAACCACCTTCAGTGGGTCTTTAATCAGCAGGGTGTTGGAGTTTAACTCAAGCGCAACAAACTGAGCCGATTGGTAGTCTTCCTCCACTTCAATTCTTCCCAGATTCCGCCAGTTTCGTTCGGCCTTTTTGTAACATTTGGTGTTGTTTCCGACAGACGTGGCCAAAAGCAACACCTTGGCTTCACTCAGTTTGCCCACCTTCTCTTCTCCACCAACGGCACTCAGTTTGCCTGCTTCGATCAGCAGATCACTGTCTAATTGTTGTTCATCTCCATCAAGCACTGACGACTCTGTGGGGCCTTTTTGGGCGTTCTGGGTTTGCCCACAGGCCAATGTCAACAAAGATGCGGAAAGAAGGGCAGAGAGAGCGACTGTTTTTCGGCTTAAAAAAGAGAGTTTCACAAGTAGTTTCCTTATGTTGAGATGAGTTGCACCGACCTCAAGAAGGTCCCTCTTATAGAACGGGCCAACAGCTGTGAAACCCAGGGAACATCCTGGGTGCTGGTGAAAAACTTCAGGTCTCCGCTTGAGAAGCAATTTGGATACCAGAAAACGGAGAGCTTCGCAGGAGATTTCAAAGTATCGATGTTAACATTATACCTGCCGCATCTTGCTCAACGATGCACTGGTCATGCATTATCAGATCAAAACTCTCACCTACTGGTCTCTGCTCACAGATTCCCAAACCAATGAAGACCAAGGAAATATCATCTCGCAGTCAGCAAGCACTTGGAGAACAACCACCATGAAGATCCCTGCTCTGGATGAGTTGGGCGCTGACGTTTACAGGGGTGGAAGTTCAACTGTTGCACTGGAAGACACAGGAGAAGAGTACTTCGATGGTTACCTGAAAATCATGTTGGCGCGTTCCACTGAACGCGGAGGAGTCTACTGAAAGTGAGTAAGACCAGACTCCAAGGCTATATCTCTTATTCCTCCGCCCAACCTTCCGTTCGTTTCACGTTAGGTTTTTGTGGCAGGGAGGTGCCTAAAACACCTGGGGAAAGGTGGGCAAAGAGTATTCTATTCCCTTGAAGCTTTTTTGAGGGCTGTTCGAATCAGTTTTGTCGCTGAGTCGAACTGACTCGATGAACCCATTGAAATCCACCTCATGATAGGCCACTTCCCTGCCCACTCATAAACTCCGACTTTGGTTAACTCGTCGTCATCGAGTGAGCTGACGAGCTTAATCAGCTTTGTTTTGTTCCGTTTTAAGGAGCTCATATTTTTCTTCAGGTCGATGGCTTGGTTTTCTCTCGCAGTCCGGCGGTTCAAGGCCGGCGTCTCTCGCCACCCATAGTGCTTGTCAGGAACAGCGAACGACTCGCCCTTGCGCCCTTTCGTGACCCACTGATAAACGGCATTCGACCACCAAACGCGCAAAGCCACAATATCCTTAACGCTAAAGTCATCATCCACAAGAAGCTGACTATCTTCTTCACTGAGGGTAGTGAGCACAAGCGTCAGCTTCTCAAACTTCGATTCAATAAGCTCGATGAGATGATCGCGGTTCTTGGGAACGTTGGACATTGCTTTTTCCTGTGCTTGAAAGATTGCGCTCAATCGGTTGAAATCATGTCGAAAGAGAAAATTCAAGTCTCAAGCTTCTGGGAGGAACCCGAGGTTGGTTTCTGCATCGTCTGACGAATCCAACGCAAGGTCAGGTTGTCACTTCTAAGGTAGATGTTTGGTTGTCTGATGATGTGTTTTTTGATCTCTTTGCGCCTGAGTCTCCGCTGATGGGGTGCAGACTCGGCCAGACACTCCAATCGGGCCGGTTGTAAA
>JANQPW010000401.1 GCA_028285285.1 Silvanigrellales bacterium | reverse complement strand
CAATCACCGATGCCAACATTTTTTTGGGAAGATTGGATCCGGACTCTTTTCCCAAAGTTTTTGGGCCAAACCAAAACCAAGGATTGGACACTGCGGTTGTTGAGGCAAAGTTCGAAATTCTGGCACAAGAGTTGGGCATGCCAGCTAAAGAGGTTGCAGAGTGCTTCCTTGATGTGGCTGTGGAAAAGATGGCCGGGGCTATTCGTAAGGTCACAGTTGAACGAGGCCAGGACCCGAGCGACTACACGCTGGTGAGCTTTGGAGGAGCGGGCGGTCAGCTGGCTTGCTCTGTTGCAGATCGGCTGAAGATCCGATCGGTCTTTGTGCCAGATCTTGCCAGTGTTTTGTCTGCAGTGGGAATTGGGTTGGCTCCCCTGAGCCTCTTGCAGAAGGGGAGCTTTTCCCAGGGTTTCGAACCATTGAAACGAGTTCTCAGAAAAGAGCTCGACCACGAGGGCGTTCAATGGAGTCGATACTTTTACCTTCGGGCGTCAAGCAGTGACTACGAAGTGCAGATCGAGGCAGATTCATTGGAAAAAGCCCATTTGTTGTTTCGAAGCCACATTCTCTCTGTTTCCGGACTCACCTACGACGGGCATATTGAGTGTGATGTGATTGGGCTCAAAGCCGAAGTGCAGGGTCAGAGGCAGCTCCCCCAGAGCACAGGAGAGAAAAAGCGGGTCGAGTCTTCGGGTCAGGTGAAGTCTAAACACACAACCATCGTTGTTGATCCCGGCTGGAAAGCACACATCGAAGAAGGCGTTGGGGTGACCTTGCTCAGAGACTCGGAAGAGGTCCAAAGAGAGTCCCGAAATGAGCTTGTTGAGCTTGAAATCTACTACCAAAGATTCCAGTTCATCGCTGAGCAGATGGGAGTCAATCTTAGAAAACTTGCAAAGTCGGTCAACATCCGCGAGCGTCTTGATTTTTCCTGTGCCGTGTTCACACCCCAGGGAGAGCTGGTGGCCAATGCGCCTCACATTCCGGTTCACCTTGGCTCTATGGCAGATGCAGTCAAGGCAGTGAGAGATCAGTTTTCTGCTCGGAAGGGAGACAGTTTCATTGTCAATGATCCCAACTTTGGGGGAACCCACCTTCCCGACATCACGGTGGTGACTCCAGTGTTTGCGAAAGATGAGGTGTTGGCTTGGGTTGCAAGCCGGGGCCATCATGCAGACGTCGGGGGAATTTCTCCCGGGTCAATGCCCGGAAGCAGCACAACCTTGTTGCAGGAAGGAGTCGTCATTCCACCCATGCTCCTGGTGCGTGGGGGCCGTTTTCAAGAAAAAGAACTGGTGCGAGTTTTGAGCTGTGAGCCCCATCCTGTGCGAAATCTTGAACTGAACCTCCATGATATCCGCGCGAAAATTGCAGCAAACAAAAGGGGAGAGGCGGGCCTTTTGGAGCTGCATTCTCAGCTGGGTTCGCACAGGCTTGCCGGTGTCTTTGAAAATTTGCTCTCCTACTCCAACAGGCGCATGCGAAGAGAGTTGGAATTGGTTCAAACAGGGACGACAAGGATTGAAATCGCTGAGGGAAGAAACATTCAGTTGGAGCTTCGCGCCGAGGAGGAAAGCTTCGTTGCAGACTTTTCGGGTACTTCTCCCTGTGCCCCAGGAAACTTCAATGCCCCTCGTTCCGTTGTGAAAGCCTCGGTTTTGTTTGCATTAAGAAGTCTGATAGATGAGGACATCCCTCTCAACGATGGGCTGTTTCGAAATGTGCGCCTTGTCATTCCCGAAAATTCTCTGCTGAGTCCGGCTCCTGAGAGCGCGGTTGTGGCCGGCAACGTGGAAACGTCTCAGGTGATTTGCGATGCTGTCTATCGTTGCCTGGGAGTGAAGGCTGAATCCCAAGGAACCATGAACAATCTCAGTTTTGGAAACAGAAATTTCCAGTATTACGAAACATTGGCGGGAGGAAGTGGGGCCACTTCTTCAAGCAACGGTGCGAGTGCCGTTCAGGTGAACATGACGAACTCAAACCTCACCGATGTTGAGGTTTTTGAGAAACGCTTCCCCGTGCGCGTGGAGCTCATGGCTGTGCGCAGAGGAAGTGGTGGCCCCGGAAGACAGTCGGGTGGTGATGGCCTGCTCCGAAAGATCCGATTTCTGCGGGACATGCATGTGAACATGATTTCACAAAACAGGAGACGGTCTCCTGAAGGAGTCAAGGGGGGTGAACCGGCCCAGAGAGGTCTCAATTTGCTGGAGTCGGAAACGGAGATGGAGGAGCTCGCTGAGTGTTTTGAGAGAACTGTTTTGCAGGGACAATGTCTCGCAATTGCCACCCCCGGTGGAGGCGGCTTTGGCCAGCCCTCTCGTTCTGCTCGAAATGAGGTCTTTGCCTTTGGATCCAATTTAGACCTCACACAGTTTCTGCAGCGCTGCCCCAGCGCTCACTATGTTTCCCGATGCCGACTCAAAGATCACTCGCTGAACTACACGCTCATGTCTCAGTGGAGAAAGGGTGGTGTTGCCGATGTGGTGGCGCAAAAAAAGGGGACGGTTTGGGGAATCGTTTACGACATTTCCGATGAAGACCTTGTTGTTCTCGATAGCATTGAATGTGGATCGGGAAAAAGTTACCGCAGGGTGCAAGTCACTGTTCAGGATGACAACGGCAAGGAATGGAAAGTCTTTGCCTATGAGGTCATCACCAAGCACCCCGGACTCTCCCCTGGTAAGCTCTACGAGTGGTTGGTGTATTCGGGAGCGCATCAGGCAGGAGCACCAAATTGTTACCTCAATCACATCCGATCGTTTTCGCCGACATAGACTTTCTTTTAATGCTGAGTTGCAGGAGACAAGAATGATTTCTTCCGGGTTGAGTCGGATGGTTCTTGTTTTTTGTGTTGTGAGCTCTCCCTTTTCAAAGGCTGGGTGTGTGAAAAAGTCTTCGCCTCAGGCCACAGTTTCGGCGAGTGCCTTTGATGACTTTCCCGAGCTTCCCATTTCTCCAGAAAAAATCTCTGAGACAGACCTGGATCCAGGGCAAAGGCAGCTCTTTTTAGATCAGATCCAGCGCCATGAGGGTCCAGCACTCGCCATTTTGGACACCACTGATTTTGTGCAG
This sequence comes from Silvanigrellales bacterium, assembly GCA_028285285.1. Lineage (GTDB taxonomy): Bacteria > Bdellovibrionota_B > Oligoflexia > Silvanigrellales > Silvanigrellaceae > JANQPW01. The sequence continues at coordinate 242 of JANQPW010000401.1, read as the reverse complement.
AGCAGTGGGCTCATTGATTTGGTGCTCAAATGGGAAGAAAAGAAGGAGCTTCACAACAACAACGCAAAGACGGCATTCGAACTCAACAAAGAAACAGGTCGATTTGAACTCCACTATTTGGGAGACTTCGAGGCCGAAGCAGAGATCATCGCAAACATTGAGTCCTTCAACAACGGTTTGCTCAAGCTCAGCGAGCTTGCGGAGAGCGAGTTGAGGCTGAGGGTCGCCAGCACTTATCTCGT
>JANQPW010000379.1 GCA_028285285.1 Silvanigrellales bacterium | reverse complement strand
ATTACAATTTTTATGAGCTGTGTTTGATTTTACTTTGGGTGGGTGTGCTCAGTTCAGCGAAAAAGGAGGAAGCTCACTCAAGAAGTCAGGGATGACTGGCTTGAAAAGGTAGGGAGTGGGCTCACGGAAAACTCTTTGATCAATTCAGAGAGGTACTGGCGGCGGCACATTTGTGTACTTGCTCATCTTCGGATGAACGAGATCACACCAAAGGTTGTGGACCAGTGGATTCTCGATATGAAAGCATCTGTCGGTGACTGTCACCAAAGCAAGAACCGGCGTGCTTTCAGACATGAGCTTGTTTCACTGCGTGGGCTCTTTGGTCACTTTGTTGAGTTTTATGATCCAGAGCAATTTGTGAACCCAATCAAGAAGAGGCATCACAAAGCAGTCGTGTTGAAAAAACACAACTGTGAAGTGAACAAAAACCTCACTTTGGAGGAGTTCTACAAATTTCTGGAAGAACTCGGCAAGTTGAACAACGGAAGGCTCTTGCAAGCTTTGGCAGTTGTGCATATGCGCCACGCTTTGAGGGTATCCGAAGTTGCGTGCATCAAATGGTGTGATGTGAACCTCAACTTTAGAAACCCATCAGAATCGACACTCACTGTCAGAAGGCATGCGATCTATTCCAGAAACAAAGGAAACAAACCTCGAATCGTTCCTGGGTTTAAGAACAGCTCTCACACAAACTCCGTGAAAGAGTTTGCACTTCACCCTGAGTCATTCAAAGCGTTGAAGGAACTATTCCAGATCGGGGCTGGAGACAACTATGTGTTCAGCAACGACGGGCGCGAGATCCTCGCTTACCGCCAGATAGCAGGGCCATTTGATCGCGCCTTCAAGAATGCTGGTCTGGAAGTGAGGGGTACTCACTGCCTACGGCACCTCGGTGCCAGAATTGTTTTTGACCAAAGCAATGGTGACTTGGAAGTTGCCAAGCAGGCCCTTCACAATCGTGGAGAAGGCAGCACCCGCGTCTACGCAAGACGCGACAAATCTGCATTAAAAAAGCTCACTCTTGCTGAGTGGGAAAAAGAAAAACAGGGCACTCAGGTATCTCTGGGTATCTGAGTCAACTAGACACAAAAAAAGCCCAACTATCATCGACAGTTGAGCTATTCTATGGTGCGGACGGGGAGACTTGAACTCCCACGCCAAAGGCACCGGCTTCTAAGACCGGCGTGTCTACCAATTTCACCACGTCCGCAGCGACCACTTGTTCTAAGATCCCAAAACCAATCTTGCAAGCCAAACGCGATCAGTTCTGCAAATCCCAGCTCGTGCGAAAGAGATATCTCTGCTCGTTGCGGGCTTTTCGGTCGGGGAGGTGCACCCTGTAGCTCTGGGCAGCGAGGTCAATCCGAAAAAGAAAGATATCAAGAGAAAGGCCGTAGCTGAATCCATGGAGGTCAGTGCCCAACCTCAGTGCAAAGTGTGACTTGGAATACAGCTTGGCAAACCCAACTTCGGCTCCAATGCGAAATTTATTCACAATGTCCACATCACCACGCAGGAGTTCATGCGCCTCTATGGAGAAAGCGGGCGAGTATGGCCTTCGGCGAAACCGCGGCGCCAAAGCCACTCCCACATCAAGCTCCATGGGATCTGCAATCACAACGGCATTGTCTTCAACGCCAAGAAACTGCCCTTCGCCCAGGTTGCGACCCACCAGGCTGAAGCGCCCGCCACCTTTCTCCCAGAACTCATAGATGAATCCAACGTCGGCGTTGAAGCCATGTCCAACTGCGGGCTCATCGCTCGCACGGCCCAAGGAAGACTCTTCAGTGCCAATACCCACCTCTGCCGTGCCGTCGGCCTGAGCTCTCACACCGTAGCGGCCCATGACTCCCAGGCTCGCACGTTTTCCGGCAGGCACAGAGAAGCCAACCACCGTATAGCTCTCCGCCCTGGCGTGAACAACCGCCTCAGTTTCATAAGTCACCGCTGTGCCATCATCTCCCCGGCCCACAATGGACTCCTTGGGTTCGGAAAGCCGATAGCTCTGCGCATCGGTCAAAATCGATTGATGGAAGCCAAACAGGAAACGCCCCAGCACGAGGTTGGGGAAGGCCTCCTGACGGAGATGAAACCCGCGCGAACCATCAAATGTTTTGAACACGGGCGCAAAGCCGTCGCTACCGGTGGTGACCTTTCCGAGTTTATCCATCACCCCAATGGCGTCCTCAGACACATCTCCCGACAGCGAGGGAAAGGTGAGGCTGCGCAAATTTGAAGAGACCCTCGGCCCAAAAGGGTCTCCCAAAAGCGCTGGATTGAGATAAACAGCGTTCCAGTCGCTCACATGGCTCAAACCCGTGCCGGCCATGCCCCGGCTTCGGGGGCTGGCATAGCGCTCCATCACCAGACTTCGAGCCTGTCGATCAGGGTTTTTCGGACTCGCCTGCGCAGAGCCCTCCCTCATAAGGCTACTCACTAAAATCAGGAATAAAATTTGCCAACTGAGAGCTTCTTTCACCCCAGGCTTCCTCCCCCACAGGCATCGGCAAATCTTTCTGTAAATGAAGGAGTTTTTGAATTTTCGTCATGAAAGCTAAAGATTTTGTTTTCAGCCCGAAATTTCAGAGGTTTTTGCCAAGAGTCTTCGGCTGGTATCGAATCCGTTCCGAAGTTTTCCTCTTCGCAATCCCGTCGGCAAAAAGTGACAGTCTGACAACACCATCTTCACAGTAGAATCGGAAGGCACGTCACCTTTTTGGGAGACTTCCGTGTCTTATATTTTCAGGGCATATGTTTACGGAGAAGAAAGTGGAATATTTGCCACTCTTCGTGACTTCCTGTTTCGTCTCGGTCTGCGTGGAACCAAGCGAACCACCGATCTCAACGAACTTAAGGCGGTGCTGCAAAAAGACATTTTCCCAGTTCTCTTCATTGATCACTCTCCGGGAACTAACGAAGGATTCCTGCTCTACGAAAGGTTTCGAAAAGAGCCAGGGCTAGAACTTGTTCCCTTCTTTTTTCTCGTTGGAGATGGTGAAACCGCCTACAACAAATACGCAGAGTCGTTCGGAGCCAAGGCCGTTGTTCACAAGCCCTTCAATCCAAACGATCTCACGCTCCTAATGACACCACTCTCATCTACCCAGCAGCTCCAAGCACACCAAAAAGCTCTCGCCATCTCAAAGGCCATGGTGCAGAACCAACATCAAAGCGTTCTGAAGAGTTTGGCTCAACTTGAACAAACGACTTACTACTCAAAGGGAGCCGGAATAGCTCTCTCACGCATCTTTGCAAGAATGAATCGGCACACCCTCACCGAGAAAAAGCTCACCGACATGCTCAAGCGCAACCCGGGAGACCTTCGTGCCCTTTGTGAAGTTGCAGATCTTTATCTAAACAGCAACAAATACAATGACGCGATCAGAATCTTTTCTAAGATAGAACGCCTTGATAGTCGCATCACAGTGAAAGTTTGGGAACACCTGGAAATTCTCATCAACATCGACGACCTCAACAAGGCCGCGGAACTGCTCAAGCGCATGCACAAAAACCCCAACCTTCGAGAACCTGCAATTGCCAGCATGCTGCGAGTTCTCTCTTTTATGGGTCTCGAAGAACTGAGCCCAGGAATCGCAAAACCATTTCCCTCGATCTCAAAGCTCTACCCCTTTCCCAACACAGAGGAGGCCTCATGAAGACAACTCCAAAGCTCGGGTTCAGTGTTCTCAGCTCAATGCTCCTGGTTCTCTGCGGACCCCTCATCGCCTCGTGCGGTTTCAGTGTTTACTCACCCGTTGCGCCAGAGTCTTCCGACAAAGCCCTGTTGGAAAAAGCAATTCTGGCCATGAACGAGAAAAAATACAGCGAAGCTCGCTCTGCCTTGGCCACAGTTTGGAAGTCTGACAAGTCCAACAAAACCACGCAGCTCTACGCAAATGCCATTCTGGGAGATGCCGGCTTTGATCTCTACGACATCGTCGTTGACATACTGGGATCAGCCGCCGATGGCTCACTAGAAAACTCAAATGACATTTTGAATGCCCTTTCCACTGCTCTCACCGTTGAGGCAACACAGTCTCAGCTGGATGACCTCAACACCTCGCTCACGGTTTTAGGCCAGGCGGCTGATCAAGACAGCTCGTCGTTGGAATTCCAAAAGTGCTTGATCGTCGGAATTTATGCTGTGCCGGTGCTGTCTGGTATCACCAGTTCCATTTCGAACATTCAGTCGACTCTTGACACCTTGCCCACACGAGTCGCTGTTGATCCCACAGACAATCGAACCTGCACTGCCAGCACGGAAACCATTGAAAGCGTGGGGGAAGACCTTTCTTCTCTCATTCAAAACATTGGAGACATTTCAGATCGCATCTCGGAGATCAGCTCGGTGATTGAAAACTGCAGCACCATTGCCAGCGACGCACCAACTGACGAAGTGAACAGCCTCACCACCAGCGTGAATTCCATCATTTCCACAGCCGACAGAGGTTGCGATATTCCCTCTACGGGTGCCATTGGCTCAAGTGTTCTTCCCAGCTGCATGATCACATACGTGGAAAACACGGCCTCTGAAGCCGTTTCAGGAGACGGAGTCGTTTCTGGCTGCGAGGTCTTTGTGAACTGTTCTCAAGGTACTGGTTGCACCACCTCAAACTAGGCTCTTCTGACGTGTTGGCAGGTTTCACGACAGGATCTT
>JANQPW010000369.1 GCA_028285285.1 Silvanigrellales bacterium | reverse complement strand
CCCTTCTAAAACTGGCCCTCTCAGTTGGTGCCGATGTGTGTCCCACCCACCTCGGCACCCTCCAGAAAGCGCACAGTTCTGACCACTTTTCGCACACCTCCGAAAAAAGTCTGAGCTTCCTGGCAGATTGCAGAGCAAATCCCTTTGAGGAGGAGAACTCAAGGCAAGGGCCTTTGACCCTTTGTTTAGCCTGAACCACACCTGTGCCATGATTCGAGACAATCTGAAAAGAATGAGCCGCCGGACCTGGTGCACAACGAAGAAAGCGGTCAACCTGAAGCATCTGCTCCACATGTACGCCTGGTTTCACAACTCAAGATTGCTTAAAAAAAGAGCTCTTCTGGCTGGGTGATACTACCAATTGAGGAGACCAGTTTTTATCTAGATATATATACCAGTATTCTTCGATTAACTTTTTAAAATAGTTTCAAAAATGCAGATAAATTCAAATCCCGCGTGTAAAAATCCGAAAAAAAGATAGTTAAAAAAACATTCACGGCCGTGGTCAATCCACGGGGCCACCACTTTCCATTATCGATGGGGAAGAAATGACTTTGTTGGACAAAAGAGAGGTCAGCACATGTTCAAAGAGGCTGACTCTCGGCTCTACCCTCTGGTGCTCTCTGATGTTCGTTGCCTGCAATGGTGACAACACCTTCCATTCTGGCACAAATCTGAGCCGAAGCCAAATGATTCAAGTATCAGACACAGTGATCCATGGCGATGAGGTCGCCCAACGTTCCAATCAAGAGCAGTCCGAAGCCTTGCCCGTGGGTCAGTCACAGCAGGGGCCAGAAGGGATTGAAGAGAACACGAGCGAGGGTTTGAACAACCCTCCCCCAGCGGCAGCGGCTGGTCCCCAGCTTCGCCTCCTGAGCGGAGCAGAATATGGAAACACGGTAGCCGACTTATTTGGCAAAGAAACCACAGTGCGTTTTGACCATGCAGACACATCTGCAGGCTTTGAAAACGGAGCAGGTTCGACACTCTCTCCCTCCCTGTTTTTGAAATTCCTTTCTCAAGCCCAGAGTCTTGCAGAACGTCTCGTTTCCGACGGACAGGCTATGGAAGCGGTTTGCGCAAACGGCGTGAATGGCACAAGCCAATGCCTCAAGGCTTGGCTCCAGGAGTTTTCCGCCCAGGCCTTTCGGAGAAAACTCACCGCTGAAGAGCTTCAAAAACTAGAAGAGTTTTTTGACAAGCAGATCGCTCTACGACAAGGAGACAAAGTCTTAGCACTCCAAGACACACTTGTGCGCCTGGCTATTGCGCCAGAGTTCCTCTTTCGCGTGGAACGAGTCGACAACTCAGGCAACACCCTCAGCATGGAAAGTCACGCCACGCTGATCTCCTACACACTCACAGGCAGCATGCCCGACAAAGCCCTGCTGGAAAGCGCGTTGTCTCGTCAACTCAGCAGCAACGAAGCCCTCCGGCACATCGACAGACTTCTGAGCACAGACCAAGCAAAGAACTGGATTTCTCAGTTTGTTAAGCAATGGCTGGGAATCGCCAGTGTCGACCTCTTGAGGAGCGCTCCCCAAGGGTTTCCTAAACTTCCAAGCCACGCGGCAGGCGCGGCAATGGCAGACGAAGTCGATCTCTTCATCAAAGAAGTGATTTTTAACCGAAAGGGAACCCTCCACGATCTGCTGCTCACAAAAATTTCCTGGGTTAACCGTCATAACGCTCCGCTCTACGGACTCAACTCAGGCTCCGAAGCACTGCAAATGGTGTCTATGGATAACCATAGCCGAGGCGGCCTTCTCACCCTCGCAGGAGTCATGACTCTCCTCGCTTCAGAAACAGATCCTGCGGTCGACAACCCCATTTCGCGAGCCATGATGATCAAAGAACGGCTTCTTTGTGAATCTGTGGGCCTGCCTTCTGGAGTTGACACAGCCACAGCAATTAGCACAGCTTCCCAAGGTCAAGACCTATCAGTTCTGACCACCCGCGAGCGCTTTGAGCAAATCATGGAACAAGACCAAAGCTGCTCATCATGCCACGCGTCATTCATGCCTTTTGGATACCTTTTTGGAGAATTTGATGGCCTTGGCAGGCAGGTCACAGAATTCCAAGGACGCGCTGTCGACACCTCGGTCGTGGCCACCCTTCGATCGTATGGCCCACGACACTACGACAATGTGCTCCCCTTTTTGGAAGATCTCGCACGTTCTCCAGAAGCACATCTTTGCTTTGCCAAGAGATTGGCCAGTTTTGTGACAGGTCGGCTGGAAGGGCCTGCGCAGAGTTATCTCACTTTTAAAGTAACTGAAACATCTCAGGAGGCGACACTTCCTATCTTGGATGTGCTGCGAAACCTCCTCACTTCACAAGAACTTCTGTCACGGAAGGGAGACGGAAAATGAAACGAAGGAGTTTTATCTTTCAAACCGCTCAGGCCTCTCTGATGCTGAGCCCACTGCTGCGCCAGAGAGTAGCAAGTGCCCAAAACCGAGCTCTCATGCGAGGCATTTTCTTTGTTGATGGGGGCAGCTATGCTCAGCCAGAAGATTTCTTCCCACAGCAAACGGGCACAGATTTCACGTTGGCACCCATTCTCAAAGACTTTGAAGATCTTAAACAGGACATGGTCATTGTTCAGGGAGTTGATATCAGAAGCTCTGGACCCAACCCCAAGGGAAACAACCACGTTCGATCTATGGGTAAGGTCTTAACAGCCGCCAACATCAGACGTCACTCATCAGACAGTCTTGACGGACTTCCCGGCAATATCTCAATTGATCAGCACCCCACAAAAGAGCTCGGCCTTCGGAGCATGGAGTTTCTGGTGCACTCAAAGGCTTATAACCACATGAGGGCCCGTCC
>JANQPW010000363.1 GCA_028285285.1 Silvanigrellales bacterium | reverse complement strand
TTTGGAGTGTATTTTCGACTGTTGGACGCCATTGCCTCTTTTGAGATGCTCAGCCTTGCCGCATTTGCGGCTGGTTGCGGACTGGGTCTCCTCTTGTTTAGCAAAGTGCTCCGCTTTCTCATGGAGCATGCTCACGATGTCACAATGTTGTTTCTTACCGGGCTGGTGGCCGGCTCATTGTATGCCATTTGGCCCTTTCAAGCCCATGTGATGGTCAATGCACGGAGGGTTGATCTTGCGGCATATATGCCCCAAACTCTTGGTGAATCCGAAATTCTCACCGGTGTGTTTGCCCTTGTTGGTGCCGTTCTCGTTCTCGCTTTCTACTGGTTGGATCGCCGGGTGAAGCAGGCAGACTGAATGCTTGTTCTTCCTTTGGAAAAAATGTAGGCATGCGCCCTGACCCATTCAAGGAGTAGTGAATGTCCGAGCAGCTCAACATGCGCAATATTGCGATCATCGCCCATGTCGACCATGGAAAAACCACTTTGGTTGACGGACTTCTGAAACAGTCGGGGACATTCAGCGAAAGAGAAGCCGTCTCTGATCGGGTCATGGACTCAATGGATCTGGAACGCGAGCGCGGCATCACCATTGCCGCAAAAAACTGCTCTATGCAGTACAAAGACTCTCGCATCAACATTGTGGACACCCCGGGGCATGCCGACTTTGGTGGCGAAGTGGAGCGCAGTCTCATGATGGTCGATGGAGCCATCTTGCTGGTTGACGCTGCGGAAGGACCCCTTCCCCAAACCCGTTTTGTGCTCCAGAAAGCCCTTGCTCAAAACATTTCAATGATTTTGGTGATCAACAAAGTTGACCGCCCTGACGCCCGAGTGGCTGAGGTTGAAGAGGAGGTCCATGATCTCTTCTTGGAGCTTTCAAGCCATGATGATCATTTGGACTTTCCCACTCTCTACGCTTCGGGCCGGGACGGCTGGGCCAGCCGCACGGCCGACAAGCAAACCGACTCTCTCTCCGATCTTTTCGATGTGGTCGTGGAGCATGTTCCCCCGCCTCGGGTGTCGGCTGATGGACCCCTGCAGATGCTCGTGAACAATCTTTCATACAGCAGCTACTTGGGCCGCCTGGCCATTGGTCGCATTGAACGCGGCACCATCAGCACCAACCAAAGCATCGTGCTTTTGGGCGAAAACAACAACAGCACCCCGTCGAAGGTTGTGAAGGTTTTCAAATATCAAGGCCTGAACCAGGTCGAAACCGAGGAAGCGGGCGCTGGAGAAATCGTTATTGTGGCCACAGGAATTGACACGATGCACATTGGTGACACGGTTGCTGCCGCCAGTGATCCCGAGGCCCTGCCCCGCATTGAAGTGGATCCCCCAACTGTGAATGTGGAAGTGTCGGTCAACACCTCTCCTTTGGCGGGAAAGGAAGGCACGTATCTCACCAGCCGGAAATTGGAGGAGTTCCTCAAAAAAGAAGCTCTCAACAATGTGGCCTTGCGAGTGGAACCAACAGACTCTCCCGAGGTTTTCATATTGTCGGCCCGTGGCGAGCTCCAGGTGTCGATTGTGATGGAAAACCTGCGTCGTGCCGGGGGTGAGTGCATGGTTGGACGACCGAAGGTCATCACTCAGGTTGAAGATGGGGTTGAGAAAGAACCTGTTGAGCATCTTGTTTTGGATGTGCCAGATCCCTCTGTGGGTGCGGTAACAGAGAAGCTATCGTTGCGCAAAGGCCGCATGACGGGCATGCAGAACTTTGAAAATGGGCGCACGCGCGTTGAGTTCAGCATTCCCACCCGAGGCCTTCTGGGCTATCGCTCGACCTTTCTCACCGACACAAAGGGTGAAGGGCTTATGTCGAGCTACTTTGCGGGTTGGGAAGAGCCCCGTGGGGCATTTTTGACCCGGCTCAATGGCGCTCTTGTGGCGGATCGCTCTGGTAAGACCACAGAATATGCGCTGGGTTCACTCGAGGCCAGGGGCAAACTTTTTGTGGCAGTGGGAGAACCAGTGTATGAAGGAATGGTGATTGGTGAGCACAGCCGAGACTCTAACTTGGATGTGAATGCCATTCGGGAAAAGAAGCTCACCAACATGCGCTCTTCTGGTGCCGACGAAGCCGTCAAACTTGCACCACCCACGCGCATGGGCCTGGAAGGCTGTTTGGACTGGATCGACGATGATGAGTGGATTGAGGTGACGCCCGTTTCTATTCGCGTGCGCAAGCGCATTCTTGCTGCCAACATGCGGCATGTTTCGCGCAAGGAGAAAGAAAAGAAGTAGAGCCTCACCTCTGGGGGTTTTTGAAATCGCCTCTAGAGGAGCTTCGGAGCAAAGGAAAGCACTCATGACGTCACCCCAACTGGCCTCAATGCAGGAGAGCTTCCCCGTCTTGGCAGTCTATGGGGGCCTTCTTCCCGACGCCGTCACGCGATTCTTGCAGGGTTTGGGGGAGCTTGAGGCCGCGCCTCACCCATCCGCCATTCGCCAAGCCCAGCTGGAAACTCCCATGATGAAGCAGTTTTCGGCCGCGAAAAAAGAGGCTCCCGATGCTCTGCTGTTTTTTCGCATGGGTGATTTTTTTGAATTGTTTGGCCTTGATGCGGTGATAGCTTCGTTGGAGTGCCGGCTCACGCTGACCTCGCGTGACAAAAGCTCCGAGCAGCCTGTGCCCATGGCTGGTGTTCCTGTCGTGAGTTATCGCTCTGCCGTGAAGAAGTGTGTTGAGGCCGGGTTTAAGGTAGCCATTTGTGATCAGGTTGAGGATCCAAAAGACACCAAAACCATTGTGCGGCGAGAAATTGTGCGTGTGGTCACTCCCGCCCTTTCAGGCGATATCTTTGAAGACGAAGAGTCTTCGCCCTCAGGGTCTTTTTTGGCGGCGGTTGCCACCGAAGGAGAAAGGTGGGGCCTTGCGGCTCTTGATGCGGCAACGGGTGAGGCCGTTGTTGCCGAAGGGGTTGGTGAGCCGGCTCTTGAGCATGAACTCCTGTCGCTCATGCCGAAAGAGGTCCTCATTTGGGGCCGGCAAGCCGCAGCTCAGAAGAAGATGATTCTGCGGTTGTTTCAAAGGAGCAGCAAAAGGTCGTGTCCTGCGGTGTTGGAACGCATACTGATCACGCCGCATGGAGCCGCAGATCTCAAGAGGCGGCTTGAGTTGATATACCCCCAACACGGAGACCTGGGTTCAACACGGCATCAAGAAGGCGAATTGGGCACGAACTCCGCAGAAGTGGTTGAGTCTTGCTTTAAGGGTCCTGAGTGTGTTGCTGTGCTGCACGACTACCTTCAAGAAACCCAAAAA
>JANQPW010000350.1 GCA_028285285.1 Silvanigrellales bacterium | reverse complement strand
CCAACCGTGCTCGGAGGCTCTGCTCAGCAAGGGCACAGACCTCGTCCACACTTTGTTTGACGATGAGTCGATCGCCGCCCAAAAGCATCACACTGGTGTCGGGCAGTGCCTCCACCCACAGAATGTTGTTCTCATTCACAGAAACGGGAGTGCCGTTGAGACGTGTCAGAGAGATCATCTGCAAAACCCTTTCCTTTACGAGCGACTGCCTCTAGAGTAGCACGACCTTTGGGACCATGCCGGAGTAAACCTTGAAATGACTGACCAAAAGCTGCAGCGACGAGCCCTAGTTGCCGTTTTTTTCACCGTGTTTCTCGATCTCCTAGGCTTTGGCATGTTCATTCCGGTATTGGTGAATATTGCCAAAGATTTCAGTGCCGATGAGGCCATGGCAGCCAGTATCAACACCTGGTATAGCGTGGGAACCCTGCTCGCGGTTGTGTTCCTGGGCCGCCTTTCCGATCGCTTCGGACGCAAACCGCTTCTCATGGTGTCGATTTTTGTGTCGGCCTGCGCCCACCTGGCCACCGGTTTTGCACCCGGACTGCTTGCCCTCATTGCCATTCGCTTCGTGGCCGGAGCAGCAGCTGGCAACATCAGCGTGGCTCAGGCCTGCATTGCCGATCTCACCCAAGCCTCACAGCGGGCCCGTTCCATGGTGATCATCGGGCTCGCCTTCGGAGGCGGCTTTGCCTTCGGCCCCGCTTTGGGTGCTTTTGTGTCGCGGCTGGCTGGCGACTCCTTTCTCCCTGCCATTGGCATCGTGGCTTGCGCGCTCAACCTCATCAACCTGCTTGTGGTTTCCCGATTCCTCCAAGAGTCTCATCCTCGGTTTTCGAAGGGTGACGTGAAACGCATGCAAGAAAGCTGGCGTCGCGAAGCGGAAGACTCTTCGCCAGAGGCTTCCCGCTCGCAAGCCAAGCTGGGAGCTGCAACGGCAAGCACGCTGGCAGCAACACGTCGAGGTGGACAGAACGTGTTCCGCGACTTTCTGGCCCTGTCATCTATTCCTGCTCTTCAGGTGACCTTTCTCATGCAGTTTCTCCAAACCTTTGGTTTCGTGGGCCTGGAAACGGTCTTGCCCTTTGTGTTGAAAGACGCCTACGGGTACTCCACCTCACAGATCTACGATGCCTTTGTGGTCCTGGGGGTTTCCGTTCTGTTCATCAATGGTGCCATTTCACGCCGGGTGCTGGCCCGCATCGATGAGCGCTGGGCTGTGAAGCTCGGGCAGCTTTTTCTGTGCCTGGGCATTGCTGGAATCCACATGTGGGTCCCCTCTCAGTTCGGACTCCTCAGTAGCCTCGTGCTGGTGGCCGCGGGCACGGCTTTCACCAACCCGGCAGTGAGCTCGCTCACAAGCCGGCTCTGCCCTCCTGAACACCTGGGGCTTTCTTTCGGCGCGCTGCAAGTGGTGGGCTCTTTGGCCCGTATTGCCGGCCCTGTGAGCATGGGAGCGCTCTACAAGGTCATGGGCGGCTCTCAGAGCCTGTGGGTCACCGTAGCCCTCATTGCCATTGCGAGTCTGGTGTCTTTTCGTATTCCCAAACCCCAACAAGCAAAAAACCAGACTGAGTGAATGTGCCGACGAAGAATGGAGACCGAAAAAGTGACAAAAAATAACCCAGCCCCTGCAAAAGAGTGGGTTTTGAGCATCAACTCTCTTCGCAACCACACTGAGGACTGGAACGTGAAACAGGGAAAGGTCTGGCGATCGGGGGGCAAGCTCTGGGGAGACCTCAACGACTCGTCGTGGCTGAAAGAAACCTTCTCCAACCTCAAACCGGAGCAGGCCCCCTCCTTCGATCTCCAGGGGCACATCTCGCATGAACCCAAGCAGGGGCACGGCATCGTCGCAAAGCTGAGCTTAAACCTTCAGGCCAAGGCAAAGCTGGAGTGTGTGAAGTGCCTCGAGTTCTTTGAAACTGATCTGGAGATCAACGAAGAGCTCGATGTTGCCCTTCCCGAAGGGGAGGAAAGCCAGCGCCAAGAAACTCCCCCCGCAAAGGGCGCGGGCGGATCCGAAAGACGCCTTGACAGAACTGATCTGGATCAGTGCGAGTGCGGCCCCCAGGGGCTCCACATGGAGCCGGTGCTCCTTGATGCGCTCGAGTCGGCAAAGCCAGACTATCCGCAGTGCTCGGAAAGCTGCAAGGGCATCTGTGTGGAGTGTGGGCTGGTGCTCAACCACGGGAACTGCGGTTTGAAGCACAGCCCGTGCCCATTGGCAAAAGACGCTGCGCTGAATTGATCGCAATCTAAAGGGGTGTCGTTAAGGGCCAATGCTTCGCGGCTGGTTGTCATCGTCAATTCGGGGCACCACTTCTTCCGCAATGTTGTCAGCGGTTATCGAGAAGTGCATGCGAGGATCCAGCCTTTGCTCGTCAGACAAGGGTTCGAGTCTGTTGTTTTCCTCGTCACAGGGATAGCCTTTGTGAATGGCACTCATTTCATTGACCTTTGAGGGATAGAAGGTAAAGCTGTTCAGGCCCCAGAGCTTCAACCCGTCGGGTGCCTCGCCTGCAAATGGGTACGCTTCAAGGGTGACAATGGGACGGAACAAGCTCCCTCGGTATGTGACATGCTCCGTTTCCTCATCGTCCACAATTGTGAATCTCATTATATCTGCGCGTTCCCAGCCCACATCTGTTGTGAACGGTTTGGGTTGCTCGTCGCTCCCCATGAGAAGCGCCTCATGGTCCAGTTCGTCATTGATTTTGATGAACTGTGCTTCTCCCTGTAGCCCTTTGTGGTTTGCTCTTTTTGTTGCCTTCAAGGTGAGATTGAAGGGGATGTCTTGCAGGCCAGACACACAAACCCGAAAGGTGACTTCGTCAGACAGATCCTGAACGTCACCTTTTTTCACCACCTTGACACCTTCGGCATTTCCCTTGAGCGCCTCGGTTCCCGACTCGTTTTTTTGGTTTTTGACACAGCCCCAGGCGAAAACTGTTCCCACACACCAAACCAGACTCAGCGATGTCTTGAGCATGCAACACTCTCCATAGATCATTTTTTGAGGCCCAGTGTAACAGCTTTTCACCCAGAAAAAAGAAACGACCACCACGCACGCATAAGGTCGAAAATCCCAGATTCAGCATTCGAAAACCAGATCACACCGGAAACAGTAAAGG
>JANQPW010000291.1 GCA_028285285.1 Silvanigrellales bacterium | reverse complement strand
ATCAGCAGAGCATCGTGCTCGAAGATGTTTTCTGCCACCGCAGACATCATCGGCAAAGTGGCTCATGGCCTTTGCACAGACGGCCTCACAACCTTAGCTCAGAGTGCCCTGGGCACTGGCCTCCCGGTTCTTTTTGCGCCCACGATGCACCAAAGTTTGGCTCAGTCTCCACAAGTGCAAAACAACCTCAATAACCTCAAAAATGTTCCCTCTGTGAGAGTGATCCCTCCCCGTAACGAAGAGGGAAAATGGAAGGCACGAGACCCCATCGAAATCTCCCTAGAAGTAGCCCACACTATCAACAGGGAAAAAACACAGGTGCTCCCCAAGAAAGTTCTGATCACACTCGGCGGAACAAGAGTTCCCCTTGATGACGTGCGTTCTCTTTCCAACAGATCCTCTGGAAAACTGGGAACCGAGTTTGCCCACGAGTGTTACAGGCAAGGTCTTGAGGTTGAAGTCTTTGCCTGTGAAGCCACACAGCTGCCTTTGGCTTTGGACCACTTGCACATTCAACGAACCGAGTCGTACGACGAGCTGAAACTTGCCTTGGAAAATTTACACTCTGAAGACTATTCTGCAGTCTTCATGCTCGCCGCTGTCTCAGACTTTCAGCCGAAACACGGACCACAGCCGGGGAAAATGCCGAGCACAAAACAGGAACTCTCTGTTGAGTTGGAACGAACAGACAAGCTTGTGCTCCTGCCCCAGGTTCGGCAGATTCCGTACCGCTTTGTCTGTAAGCTCACTGCCGACTCTGGCCGTTCTTCAAAAGAGCGGGTGGAACACCTTGCGAAGAGCGCACAGGCCCATGCTGGTTTGTGGAACACTACCCAACAGGCGTTTGGCTCTGCAGATCCCTTTGTGGGCCAGCTCTTCACCACCAGCTCAAAAGGGTTGGATCTTCTGCTGCCCTGCTCCACAAAGTCTGAAGTGGCTCAACGGGCGGTGGAGCGTTTCTTGCAGTCTCCCGCCGGATCAAGATAATGTGCAGTTGGGCATTGGTCCAAACCACTTCATCCAACACTCCACTCAATAGGAACCATCGGTGACGTCGAAAATCCCCCCCATTCCCGACACAGGAAAGCGCTGGCTCAAGGCGGTGAGCTTTTGGATCTCCATTGGAACGGGAGCAATGTTTTTTGGCACTGCGGCTGTGGCTGGCTCGGTTCTTTTTATTCTCACGAGTCAAAAACGC
>JANQPW010000287.1 GCA_028285285.1 Silvanigrellales bacterium | reverse complement strand
GTGTTGATCGGCTCACTGTCTACGAACTTCACCCTGCCTTCTCCGACTATTCCAATGGACAGCTAGAGCTCACAAAATGGAAATCCGATGTTCCCATGTACCTGGTGGGAAAAGAGAGGCTCCCGGAGGGAGAAGAAGACGTGCTCACTGTGCTGGGACCTACTGACCTAAAATCTCCCGACTCGATAGATGAGCTTCGCTTTCTCGCACAATTCACGGAAAGCAGTCTCAAGGGTGAACAGGCCCGCACCCTCAACGCCCAAACGGAAATGACCTCTGAACAACAGGAGTTGAACAGAATGAAAATTCAGCTGATGCTGGGCCACTCACAAGACTTGTCCCCAGATGAAGTGAACAACCTTTCAGACCATGTGATCGAGGAAAAGATCCGCTCTCTTCCCTTTGACACAGCTGCTCTGGCTGCCTTTTTTTCTATCCTACGAGAATGAGGCCACTTCTGGTGCTGATCTCAAAAACTGCGTCTCCGTCTTAAGTCTAGAAAATTTAGACACTTAAACTAAGTTGTCAAGAACGGCAGCAATCGCCCGATGTTACCTATAGGGCGAACGACCGCTGACTGGGGGAGAGAGAATTGCACACAATAACAGAGAAGCTTTCCAGGATCTCTCCTTTCCGGCAGGCCCTTGTTGCTTGTGCAACATTTGGGGCCTTTCAGACCGGTTGTCAACCAGACTCTTCCACTCCCAAAGGGAGCATCTCAGTTGAACCCAAACCGGATGACCCCTCGGATTCAGCTGGTTCCCAAATTGAGGTTGCTGTCGAAGAGGGCAAAGAGCCGAGCTCAGAGAAACCCAATGTGAACACAACTCTGCCCAATGTGAACACAACTCTACCCAATGCAAAGAAGCCAGGTTTCGTTCTTGAAGATCTGAAGCCAGCAGTGAGTGCGTTTTTGTTGGCTGCCTCGGAAATTCCCGAGTGTGAAGAACGAAATCTGAACCAGCTCATTTTTAACGATGACATCAAACAGTTTACCTATTGCACAACCGATGGATGGAAAACTCTGGAAATCTCGGACTTTGTTACGGAGTCTGGCAAACTCCCCGCACTGGATGCCAGTCAACTCACAAACCTTCCTGCCGCAGACCCGGTTTTAGGTGGTGAGCTCTCAGGAACAGCATCATCTGCAGTGGTTGTTAGAGTCGGGGGAAAAACAGCCGCTGAGGTTTCCGCTTCAGTGAACGACACCGATGCTGCTGCCGACACAAACCTGCCCAGCACCATTGTCAAAAGAAACTCCGATGGAGACATCTCCGTGCAAGATATCAACGTGCAGGGAACGATCTCTGGAAATGGTTCTGGCATCACAAACCTCAGCGCTGCTCAAATCACTTTAGGAGGAGATCTGAGCGGAGCCGGAAACTCAGCCAGCGTTGCCACCGTGGGAGGAAAGACAGCTGCAGAAGTGGCGGGATCAGTTGACGCCACCACCAGTGCAACCCATTCCAACTCGGCGAGCACACTTGTCAGGAGAGATGGATCAGGCAGCATTAGCGTGGGAACAGTGAACGCAACGGCTTTTGTGGGAGATGGATCTGGCCTAACAAACGTGGGCATGATTGGCGTGCGCGACCAATCACGAAACCTGAGCGTGACAAGAAACGACACAAACGCCAACTCCGAAATAAAGATAACGGCTGACGAACTGATGCTGCAAAACTCTGCGGGGGTTTTGATTCGTGTGACGGGAGTGAGCGAGGTTTTTGACATCACCGCTTCTGGAGTTGGAGGGCTCGACACTGGCTCAGAGGCAGGTGGAACCTGGTATCACGTATGGATCATCTCCGACGGAACCAACGTCGAGGCACTCGGCTCAACTTCCGCAACGAGCCCGAGTCTGCCATCTGGCTACACCTATGTTTCTCATGTGAGCACGGTCTTCAATGATGCGGGTTCAAACCTCAGAGACTTTTTTCAGCGAGGAAGGAAAGTTCGCTACAACAGCATAGGAAACTCAGCCGTCCTCAGTTCCGGATCGACCAACACATGGATCGCGCAAGACCTCTCCGACGAACTTCCACCAAATGTGAAAAGCGGTTTCTTTAAGTTGCAGTGTGATCTTGCCAATACCGTTGCGCCTGGAATAGGCGTGTGCGAATTGAGTGTCGATGGAACGAATCCAATTGAAAGTGCCGAGTTGTATTTCGACCCTACCGAAGAAGATCGATCATGGAGCCAGATCTCATTTGATGTTCCGGTGGTCGATGCCTCACAACAGGTTTGGCTGAGGAGGGATGGTGCAAACCGAAAGGCGAGCTTGTGGGTGCAGGGGTTTTCAATCTAAACTGAAAAGTGCGGCCTGAGACCAGGCAAGCGCCGGTAGCGGCTTCGTGCTACACTGAAAGGAGGCCGCACAACCGGAGACCATGACCATGCTCGCTCGTCGCACCCTCGTGCCAATGGGTGCCTTCTTGGCCGTTCTTTTCAGCAACTTTGGCTGCAAGTCCCGCAGTTTCTCACAGTTGCAAGACGTGCACGTTGAGGGGAGCGCCCGCGACGGCTTCGCTCTTTTCTCTCCTCACACTCGCGTTGATCTTTCCAGCGGCCAAACCCTCCACCTGTTTGAGATGGTCCACATTGCTGAACGCCGCTACTACGAAGACCTTCAGAACGCCTTTGCAGAGATTCTTCGGCAAGACCCACAGGCCGTGCTTTTGCGGGAAGGCATCCACTGCGAAGGCTCCCTTTTGTGGGTGAGCCACCAGAAGTCCTTCCGCGCCCAATGGTTTCAAAACAACGACTCTTCGGTGGTGGGCCCAAGCAGCATCCCGGAGTCCACCTTGGAAGAGATGAGCCACGGGAAGAAGCCTTTTCTGGAAGAACTGCCCTGTGAACTCAGCAAACCCCCAGGGAACTTTGACTTCGACAAGCAACTCGACCTTTCCGAAGAAAGCACCGTTGAAGAAGACATCTTGAAACAGCAGGATGTGCCGAGTCTCTATGCAAGCTTCCCCGATTCTCAAAGGGTGCTTGCCGACCTCAATCTCACCCTACTTTCCCGCTCACAGCAAGTGGCCTACTCCCTCTTCAGCGCCACCCTGGACGCCGTTCATGAAAAGAAGAATGTGCTGTCACTGTTCTCGGTTGCCTTACAGCGCGATCTGCACTTCTGGCTTGAGGTGGGGAATGGGCGCCAGTTTGTGGAGCGCACCTATCAAGAAGTGGTGTTGGCGGAACGCACGAAGGCCCTCTGGCGCGCTGTGAAGCGACAAATTGAAAAGGGAACAAGAACCATGGTTGTGCCCTGGGGGAAAGATCACCTCGACGCGATCTCATTCGCCCTCCGCGAAGAGTTTGGAGCCTCGGCCACTCGTGTGGCAGACTACCGTGTGGCCACGTGCCTGCATGCAAAAGACATCCACCTCGAAGCAAACACCTACACCCTCACACGCCTTGGTGCTGCGCTCTGCTCAGAAGCTGTCCGCCAGAGCCTTTCCCTGGAAAAAGGGAACTGAGACCAGGTCTTGCTCTTTCTGCTAAACTGTTCAGTGAAGCACAGACCAAAAAAAGGAAACAGCATGAAAATCTCAACCAGCAGAACCGTCCTGGCCACCTTTCTCATTTCTTTCACGACCTCCCAATGCGCCCACCGCGATCACAACGTCAACACCGGTTCAGAAGAAACAGCGTTCCCAGTGGTGCAGACACTCGAGAAAAATGAGGGCCACTTTTGCAACGTTCAAAAAATGGGCACCTGCCTCAAAAACAGCACAAAAACAATTTTGGAAAACCGCGATCTTGACAAAGCATCACGCTACAAAAGCTTGGCAACCGCCACAGATGTCTGCATTCAACAGGCCGAGTGCCGCCCGGCGAGCAGCTCCGCTCGCAACCTGAACGCCAAACAGTGGGAACAGTTTTGAAGCGGCAATTGGGAGACACCACAAACGATTCATGGTTTTGCGAGCAACACTCCCTCTCAACCTGCCTCGCTCAAAAGCACACCGACAACGCTCAGCGGGGAGTGCTTGTGGAGGGCTATCTGCACTGCGTCAAAAGCCACTGCTCTCCTCAAAGAGAGATCATTCACGGTGCCGGCTGCCACCTCGAAAAGCTCTGGCGCTGCAGCTCCACCGGCAGAGGAGGTGGGGGGTGTGCCACACTGAAGCAGGGCCCTTGCACCCCTTTTCCCTAGTCAGCAGCCGTCTGCTCGATGACGGCTTTCACTCACCCACGTTTTTTATCTTATTTTGAACCCCAACTGCTCACTTTCTTCATGGCGGTAAGAAACACAGAAATCCTCTCTCTTTATTTCCCTAATTTTTTCAAGTTATTGCATTATATCCTCAACCTTTCTGTCCAATCCTCCGTTACGTTCTATGAAACATATAAAAATTTAGCTTTGAACTCTTGGAGGAAGACTGTGACAGCCCCTGGAAGAATTCTGCTTTGCTCAGGACTTTTTGCGTGTAGCGCCATTGGTGCGGTGGGATGCCACTCCGAGTTGCGCTCGAGCACAGCTTTCACCGTCGACGACCACGCGGCACGCTCCGACCGCTCCACAAAATCCGATGCAGCAGCGCATCAACAAGAGTTTGCCGATGTGTTCGCTCGGATCGCTTCGTTTGAAAAAGAATGGGGAAACTCTCTTTCTCTAACAGAAAGCTCAGAGTCAGAAGAAACAGCGGAAGGTGAGAGTTCCGAGCGGCCCTCCCCACTGATGAACCAATTGAGTGAACTCTTTCTTTGGATTGCAGATGTCTTCAACGAGCGAGATCGCAATCTCCTCCTTTGTTTGAGCTTCCGTTGCGACGACCCCAACAACACAGACTCCCGAGACTTCTCAAAATACACTGACGAAGACTGGGGGATCGTTGAAAACACATCTGTTCCGCTATCTGTCACCAACGCTCTGGCCCGACTGATGGACCGCGTTGCAGGTGCAACACAAAGAAGTCTTGACGGACTTTATGACGAACTCATTGAGTTGGCTCTTGTGCGTGAAGGGATCTCTCTGAAACCTGACTCTCCGCTTCCACCGGCACCTCAACCACCGGCACCGCCAGCACCTCCCGCTCCTCCGGCACCGCCGACCACGGTTGATCGCGTGGTCTTCCCCGCAGACAGTGGAGTGGTGCGTGTGCGCGACTATGGTGCTCTTCCCAACGACGGGGTCGACGACACCAGCGCCCTTCAGTCTGCTTTTGACGCACATCCATCAGGAAACCATGTGTTTCTTCTTGAAGAAGGAACCTACCTCATTTCAGACACACTCCTGCTTGCGCTCGACGATGGTGTCACAAAAAGAAACATCATCCAGGGAACACGACGGGATCTCAGCACGATTAAGCTCAAAGACAACACCAACCTCACCGGCCCCATGATCTCCTATCGTGCTGGCCCCGCTCAGTTCTTTCGAAACTCAGTGCGAGACCTCACCCTAGAAGTTGGGAAGGGCAACCCCAATGCTTCGGGTTTGGCCTTCAACGCCAGCAACCAAGGAACCGTCAAACGAGTGAAAATTGTGGGACCTGCCGATGCACAAGTTGGTCTCGACTTATCTCACAGCGCTGAAATTGGCCCCTGCCTCATTTCAGACGTGGAAATCGAAGGTTTTCGCATTGGCATTCGCACCCGCTTTCAAACAGCCAGCCAAACCTTTGAAAAAATCAACCTTAAGGGTCAGTCAGAATCGGGTTGGGTGAACCGAGATGCGCAAACGGTCTTTGCCCGCAATGTTTCCATCACCGACGTGCCCAACCCCGTTGTCAACCGCAACGAAGGCCGCATGCTCTTTATCGACAGCCAAGTGGTCTCGGCAACTCCCCAGACAGCGCCGGCTGTCTTCAACCAAAAGGCGATCTACCTGCGGAACGTGGAAACAAAGGGATATGCTCAGTCTGTTTCCAACAACCTCAACGCCTCGCGAGGAAACTCTGGTTTTCTGAGTGATCACATCCACGAATACTGGGCCAATGGCAGCTCAAATTCCCGTCGCGGCGGCGGCTTTCGCCTTTTTGATTCTCCAGACACCATGCTTGGCTTGACAGTGGAAGAGTCCCCCACAGTTCCCTGGCAAGAGCTCTCGGCATGGGATGGCCCTCACCAGCACGGTGGCGTGGCAGATGACGCCCAAGACGACACAGCCGCCATTCAAGCGGCCATAGACTCTGGTGCGCGCACGGTTTACCTTCCCCGAGGAACCTGGAGGGTGGAAGGAAATCTTGTGCTCCGCGGTGAAGTGGTCCACTTTTTGGGCACCGAGGCCAAAATTGAAGGCTCTGGCACAATGACCATTGCCGATGGCACTGCCGACACGGTCTTTATTGAGCGTTTGGAAAACCGCAACATGCACTTTGTGCACAACTCCTCTCGAAGAGTGGTGCTCCAACATCTGTTGGGTGCAAACTACCGCTCTGAAGGAAACAACGTTGGCGACGTCTTTTTGAATGACATCACGGCGTCAACAATGCAGTTCAACGCTCAGAAAGTGTGGGCTCGCCAGCTCAACCTAGAGGGCAACCCGGCCGACCACGGGGTTGACGCCAAGCTGACCAACAACGGTGGTCAGGTGTGGGTGCTTGGTCTCAAAACGGAAGACGACGGCACCCACATCAAAACAACCAACGGGGGCAAAACGGAACTTCTGGGAGCCCTTCACGTTGGCCGAACAGACACGTCACCCCGTTTTGTGACCATTGATGCCTCATTTTCTGCCGCACAAACCCGCGGCCCTGGCGACGAGATCACAGAAACCCGTGCTGGTGAGTTTCGCAGTGGAAACTTTGGCAATGCCGACTTGCTTCTTTCCTACGAGGCATCTGCCATAGCCACCCGAGAAGTGATCCTCGACTCAGAGGTTCCTGGGCAAGCCGCCTTGGCCGGAGATTGGCAGGAGAGCTCTGCTGTGCCTGGAGGCTTTCTCGGGCAAACATTCCACTATGCCAAGGCCGATGCCAACACCTCGGCACGCTTTTCTCCTTCACTCGAAAAAGGAAAATATGAAGTCTTTGTGCGATGGGTCAACGACAGATCGGGGCAAAACCATTCAGGTCACACTGCGGCAGCACAGTACAAGATCTTCCACGCCGCAGGTGAAACAACCAGCACACAAGATCAACGCACTGGGGGTGGTCATTGGGTCAGCCTGGGTGTTTATGAGCACAACAACACCCAACCCCTCTCAGTGGAGGTGACCGGATCAGCCGGCGAGTCGCTCATTGTGGATGCGGTGCGTTTCCGGAAGTCAAACTAGGCTCTGTTTGACGAATGATTTTCGGCGGCGATTGAGCGAAGTCGAGCTCAGACGAGGAACGAGGAGTGCTGCGAAGTGGCCACTTCGTAAGCGACGAGTGACAAGGGATGAGCCGACTGGAGCCAATCGCAACGTCAGAAGGATTCGTCAGACAGAGCCTAAAACTCCGAGCGATGGCTCAGTACATCGCAATCTTTTCGGCTTTCACCCACCCAGCGGTGCTGCCGTCAAAGCGAACGCGAGCCCATTGCGCCGGCCCAGTGCCCGCTTCCGGGTACACGTCCACCACACGAACCTCTGCCAGCACCGGAAGCTGGAACAACTCGAGGCTTTGGGCGGACGCTTCCGATCGCAGAGGAGTGGCTGCTTCCTTCACAATACCTCGGCTCTGGGGCTGTTGATGAACCCAAGAAGCCACTGTGCCGAGAGCGCCTCCAATCGCGACCAGAGCCGCCACCGCGGCAGCCGCAGGAGCACCCACAGCCCCCGTGAGGCGAGCAGCCCCCAAACTCCCCAAGAGCACACCCAAAGCGAACAGAGTGAGCCCTGCCAACTCTGAAAGGCTGCCCCAGCGCTTCCAGGGTATGAAATCGAACCAGCCCTGCCTTCGGCGCAGATCTTGCGGCTGAGCCGCACCAGAAGACTTCAGAATCAAATCCGCATTGGCTGCCACTTCAGGGTCCCGCGGCCGCTGGTCTTGAGCCAAGCGAAAATGAGACAGGGCCTCTGCTCGATTTCCCAGGCGATAGTGTGTGTTGCCCATGTTGAAGTGAATTCCAAAACTTTTGTGGCCCGTGTCAAGAACCTCTTGGTACTTGCTCAAAGCCTGGGTGAATTCACCACCACGGTAGTGCTCATGAGCCTTCAACAAAGGCTCGGCCAATGCGAGACCTTCCGCATACGCCCTTTGCGAAACAGGTTGAAGCAACCCAGTGAAAAGCAGAACCCCAACAAAAAGCAAGATATCCGGAAGTTTTCGAAATGAGGTCGCAGCTATATTTTCTTGTCGAACCATTCCAAATGCCCCTTGAGTTGTGAACGTGTTGTGTCAAGAGCCTGCGGGTCGGCAACAGAGTCCGATGGCGAATAGACCTTCATTTCGAGCTGTCGGAGCAGATCCACAAAGTCTTCCGGAACATTCTCTGACTTCCCCATGCGCTGTTGCAGCTCAGCAGCCACCTCCATGGCGGTTTTTTGCATAAGAGGTTGCCCAAGACGCGTGCCAAAGTACTCCTTTGTGGCATTCAGAAACTCTTGTGCAGCGGTCGCACCAGCGGAAGTCTGCGCCAGCCGTGCACAGGCCAGGGTCAGTGCGGACTGCCTCCGGCGCCAACGACCTGATTGCTCTCGCCAGCTCTGCACGAAACCGGCAAACCGTTGGAGCAGAAAAAACACAAGGCCCATGAGCGCGGTGAACCCTCCTAAAATCACCAACCAGCGCCCTTCACTTTCTTGAAAGTCGTCGGCTTTGGTGCGGATGGGGAAAATATCAATGCCCTTGCGTTCCAAAGGGAGAGGAGCAGCGTTGGTTCCCTCAACCGCTTGACTGCTCCCGCGAAGATCTGGAGTTTGTGCAGTGCCGGTCACTTGAAAGGAAGGAAACTCGTGATTCAGGGTTTCAAACTTTCCCTGACTTGCAGAAAAGTAACCCAGCTGAAGAGGTGCAATTTTTCCTTCACCAGGTTCTGTGGGAACCAATGCAAAAGTCCACACTTTCTGATGGAGGATCTTTCCATCACGAGAAATGAGCTGCATCTCCGCTTCATTGGGGTACAGCTTGATGTTGCCTGAGACCTCTGGGGGCGCAAGCTCCACACCCGCCAGGTTTCCGGCCGACTCCAAGGTGACAGTGAGGGTGGCAGAATCGCCGGTTTTAAGCTCGCCGGATTGCAACTGGGGAAGGGAAACGCTCCAGCTGGTGTCTCCCACAATTCCTGAAAAATCGGCGGGTCGGCCTTCTACTGGCAGGGGCAAAACTTCAAGCTCAACAGCTGGGGCAGCAAGGCTCACATCTCTCCGGCGCACGTTGCCCATCATGGAACCAAAAATGCCTCCCCCACGACCCCGCACAACTTCCGAGGCCACCGCCGTTTGCCGAATGCCCTCCAGACGGCGCACACCAGCACTCTGAGGCGTCAAACGAAAGATGTATCGTTCCGTGTTGATGCGAATGCCATTTTCCACGCGCGCACTGCGCTGCGCGTCGGTGATGCGCTCCAATGTGAGCCCGGGAACCTCAGGCACCTGGGGCACGCGAAAGCTGAGTTCACGACCTGAGGCCTGGGTGCTCATTTCAACCACCAAATAGACCCACTGACCCACATAGGCCTTTTGCTCTGTGAGTCTGGCACTGACCGCAAATGGCGGATTGCCGGCTTCGCCGCCCTGTTCGGCTCCCGTGCCGCCCTGCTCTGAAACGGGCACTTCAGCCACGGTGAGTGTCATGCTGTTCGACTCATATGTTTTGCCATCG
>JANQPW010000283.1 GCA_028285285.1 Silvanigrellales bacterium | reverse complement strand
GTAGAGACAAGGTATGAGAGAAAGTCTCAGAATTACCTGGGTATGGTTCAATTGGCATCAGCAATCATACTGTTTCGATATTTATGAGACCGCTTCTAGGTGGTTCCATCTAGAAGAACGTATTTTGGTGGCATCGATCGCAAGCACAAAGAAAATTCTCACATTTCTTTAGAAACACCGATGGGGCCAGTACACAGTTTGTTCTCATGATATTTCGGAGGGATTTCTAGGAAATCGAACACGGCCAAGAGTCTTTTTTCGCTATGATCAAAGTCAGAAGCATGTTTAATGGGTGTCAGTTCGGGAAAAACCGACTTGATGTTTGCCGCCGCAAGAAACAGTAATTGCTGAGTAGGACTGCGTTGTGCGTCAAGATCTTCCATATTTTCGGCAGAAAACTCCTTGGGTGGTGGTTGACCCGGAATGTCAAATACCATTTCAGTGTAAAAGCTGCCTTTGTATATTTCTCCAAACCTCTCGGCCTGTTCTGCTGTGAACCAGGTGGTGCCCCACCCCAAAATGGGAAGTGTTGCATTCAACGTTCCAGAGTCCACATGAACCTTTTTTGTCGGTTGCCTTTTGCCCGGCACACCCACAAGAAGCTTTGCTTTATACAGTCCAAACACTTTTGGACGCAAAGCGGCATTCAAAAGATCAAGAGTTCTGAATCCGGCCATCAACAACCCTTCAAGAGCACTCACTTTGACCGCGTAACTTGACTTGACGGCCCAACCGACATTCACATTGTTGGGAACCATTTCCTGATGAGAATCTTTGAGATCAACCCCGGGGGTGGTGATCTCTTCTCTAGCAACTTCATCTAAGTTGACTCCCAGTCCATACAAAAATGCAGGAGAGTCGCGGACGTATCCACAAGAAGGAAGATTCGTGCCTTTCGGACTTGAGAGCACAACTTCAAAAAGTTTGTTGTGAGAGAACGCTCCCTCCCACAAAGTTTTCAAATTCTCAATTCCTGGAAACTTCTGTGGCATCAGAAACACGCCTGTTGCGTTTTCTCCAGCATAGGCTTCTCTGAGCCCACCGACAGCTTCGGGAAAATTCGATTCCGTTTCATCAAGAGAAAGTCTGTGGCTCGGTCGATATGTGGTTGATTCGAGGCGCCCAATTCTGATCGTCTTCTCATCCAAGTCTGGCGTTGCTGCTGATTCTGACTTGTTAAATTGCGGAGTCCGACAAGAGCTCATCGAAGAAAAAAGAAAGCCTATGAAAAGAAACCTCAGCCAAGTCTTTGCATATAGAAAAAAATCTCGGCGTAGATTCTGAAAAGGCAATTGATCCACAAGACGCTCCATTGATGAGTCAAAGACGTTTTTCTCCTCTACAGAGAAATGTCAAGTAAACGATGATAGGACATATCCTAGCTCAGCAGAGCACTTTCAACAAACGACCACTACCGCGAACTTGGTCTAGCTCCGAAAAAGTGGACGGGGCATAGGCATTGTGCCCGTTTCCAAGGGAATTCTCAGTTGGCACACGCAGTGATTGCCAGCTCCGGAGATTTGATGTGAAATGACACCACACCTCAACATCAAACAACCGAGGGTTCCATGAGCTACGAAACTGCCACATCCATCTCCAATGCACTCCAATCAAGAAACACAACAGCTACAGAAGTGCTGAATCATTTCTTGAAACGCTTGGAAATCCACGGTGATCCCATCAACGCCTTTTCCATGGTTTACGCCGCTGAGGCACAAAAAGCCGCCCGAGAGCTCGACACTCAATCATCTTCATTCCAAGGTCTCAGAGGCGTTCCCATGCCCCTGAAAGACCTCACCGAGGTCGAAGGTTGGCGCGTCTCTTATGGATCCCAAAAGTTCAAGCAATTTCGACCCGATTTCAGTCGCACATTCGTGGAAGACCTCAAAAGAGTGGGTTGTGTGATGTATGGTCAGACCACATCCTGTGAATTTGGTGCCTGGCCTGTCACCGAAAGTGAAGCTCACGGGATCACACGCAACCCTTGGAAGCATGAACTCACGGCTGGGGGATCAAGTGGAGGAGCTGCCGCTGCAGTCGCTGCAGGTCTAGCGCCCATTGCCCATGCAAGCGATGGGGGAGGTTCCATCCGCATTCCAGCTTCGTGTTGCGGACTCGTCGGCTTCAAGTCATCCCGAGGTTTGGTTCCGCCGGGCCCAAAGCTCACAGAATCGCTGTTGAATGTTCAAGGAGTGGTGTCTCGTTGTGTGGAGGACCAAGCTCTTTTCTATGATTCAGTTTCTTTAGATGATCCCCATGCCTGGTTTCCCATGCGCCCGACTGTTCACTTCCTAAGAGAGCTCCGATCTCCAAAATCTAAAAAATGGAAAAGCAAAAAGGTCGGATTTCTTTTGAGCTCCCCCATGGGAGACGATGTTGATCCCGTATGCCAAGAAGGTGTTGAGTTGTTGTTGGATCGTCTTTCAAATCTTGGATTCGACATCGTGTCCCAGAAACCCTCTTTTCCAAACAGTCATGAGTTCTTCAAAGGCTTTATGAATTTGTGGGCCGCTCAGGCTTCCCAGGGAAAAAAGGAAGACGAAGCATTCTCACCATCCACCAATGCTCTGATTCGCCAGGGTCAGAATTTGAGTGCTCAGGAGTTCATGACCTCTCAGTTTCAACTTCAGATGTTCAGCCGCCAAATCACCGGCTACTTCAATGAGGTGGACTATTTGGTAACGCCAACCCTCGCAGAACTCCCCCTGAAAGCGGGTCGGCTTTTGGAATTGAGCCGAACAGATGAAGAAAAAGTTTTTGAGCGTTCCTTTCAGTTCACGCCCTTCACACCATGGGTGAACGTCACAGGACAACCCGCCATCAGCCTTCCTCTCCACATGTCAGAAGGCATCCCCATCGGGGTTCAGATCGTTTCCAAGCCGTGGCGCGACCTTGAGCTTTTGCAATTCTCCAGGATGATTGAATTGGAATGCGGCTACCCTGACGAAAACGGCTCACGGCACGGCATCGCGCCTCTGGCCCCAAGATACCGCTGATTTGCGCTCTAGTTTTTGCGACTTGCCTCGTGTCCCTCTTCCCTAATTTTGGCAATTGCCTGTTCAAAGTTTTGCAGATATGCGCGGGGGGTCTGAATGTAACTGTAATCTGTTCCAAAAAGCTCATTCAGTCTGTCGTTGCAGGCTTTGCTGACCGTGTTTTTCGCTAGTCTTCTTGCTCCGCTAAAATCACCTGCAGAATGATGGAACTTTGTGTTCCACCAAACTGTATAGGGCTCGCAGTTGAAGAGCTTGACAAAATCTCGACTTGTTTGGCCCAGGGCCGAAACGGCGCTGATGAGATTTGGGTCTCCAATACGGGTGCTAGCGTGCGCTTCCGCCATAGGTTGGAGTACTGCCGAGTCGCCAAGGTCTCGAAGCACAAGGCGCCCAGTTGGGCAGAGGCTCCCTCCATTCAGCTCAATCAGCCAGTTCTGCGCATTGGGTGTTGCATTAGAGAGGCCGTAGTGAACTTGCAAAGTGATGAGCGCGCGCCCCACAGCTACGCCGTAGTGGTCCAACCAATATTTGTCGATTTCCTCTTGTGAAGCCTTCGGGTTGCCCGAACAGTAACGAGCAATCTTCTGACCAACAAAATCGATGCTAAAGGCAGGCAGATAGTAATGACCAGTGTTTTGGAGTGGCCGATAGTCACGAACGAGAAAACCGTTGCCAAAGGTTGGCTCTTTGACAGCCAACAGTTCACCAAGAACAATGAGATCGCGCCCTGGGCCAATTGCTTTCTGAACGGCTTTGACATGCCTGCTATAGATCGGAGATCGAGCAACAACCGCTTGCATGAGATCTTTGCCCTGCTGATCCTCCTGGTCAACTCCTTGAAAAACGCCCTTTCGAGGGTAGTTTGTTGGCATCTTAATTGAGTAAAACTCTTTATCCAAAAAGAAAAAAAGTGAGCGAGAAGCTGAAGTGTGGGCCTTTAGGTCGTGCTTGACAAATTTGTCAATCTCTAAAAACGGCACACGATTAGAAGTATTGAAGGGATGCCTTGGCCAGCGGAACATTCGCTCGCTGAGGCTGAATTGCTCGCTCACAGCTTCACTTGTATCGATCCAGTCAATTTCGAGACGGTTTGCTTCGACCTGAACTGATTTTACATCGACCTCACTCGATTCATTGCGAAACTCGGCAACATTGTCGCGATTCTCCCATAAGATGAGTTGCTTCATAGGGTTCTTGTGAATTTGAAGATCGAGCTGTTTTTCCAGGTCTTGAGAGAACTCTGCGTCATCATTCTTGTCTTCAAATGCCCTTGACCTGCAAGAAATGAAGAGAGTACTGAAAATGAGAATTCCGAAAAGGTGGAACAAGATAACCCCTATTCTTACGAGTTGATCCAGCGATCAATTTGTCTTTGAATCACAACTATGTTTCCTCTTTCGAAACTACGAATGATTCCGACCAGAGGAAAACGAGCACTTCTTATCTCCCTAGGGAGTTTACGATTTAGGATCGATTCTATGGCAAAAGCACAGAGTGGCACAGTCACGTGTCAACTTAGCGATGCGGTTCTTTGAGGGGCTGCGGGAATCTGTGCGGCAAGTCCGTTGTAACTTCTCCCAGATTTAACTGGATTCTAAGTTTCTTTCCATCCATTCCTTCGCAAATCTTACGAAATCGGCAGCATCCAAGAGGTCTGCAGCGCAACCCCCAACTTGCCCTTGTAGAATGCGGCAACCAGCAAGGTAGTCGAGCAAGATTTGGCTGAAGTAGTCACCATGCGGCCAGTCTTGAATTCCTTCGCAGTCGTCAAGGCTTTCAATGTACACGTCACCAAGTCTTTTCGTCGTGTATTTCTTTCGAACACGACGTTTGGGTGAAACCTGAGCCAAGTATTCTGCGTAGTGAGTGAGTGTGGTTGAATCAATATCGGGTGCAAGACGTAGCACTTTGCCGCTGATCTCGACAAGTCTTTGAAGCACAGAAGATTCACCGTGATAGTCATGTAGCGGAGCAGGATTCAAGAGCCACTTCGAGTTCTTACCGAGCGCTGCAAATCGAGAGGCTGGGTGATCATTCACTTCAACTCCCAAAAATTTTCTAAACTCTTCTGCAAGTCGTCCCATCTCTGGATCTGAAGGGCTCGTTTTGGCGTCGAAGGCATTCCCTTCTCGACTTCCCAGAACCATGAGCATGGTTCCTGAAGATCCTATGACCGCCATGATTGCCTCAATGACTGAATTTGCTCCTCCTGCCACTTTTCCTAGTTTTCGGAGACTGGCGTGAACCATGACGTTGTCCCCTGCGGAAAGGCCGAGGTCTTGAAGTTGCTTTGCGATCATTTCTTTGGTGAACATGATAGTGTGCCTTTGAGGTGCCATTGAGCTTACCGAATCTTGCAAAACCCACCTTGTGCACGAGACGCTGGCAGTCAGTTTCTGCAACAGAGTACCTCAAGTAGAGACGAAAAACTGCAAGTCTGAACGGCCGCAGACGAAGCTTACATGAAGAGATGGATAGGTGGAGCAATATTCAAAGCATTGAGCTTTATCATCGTTCTTTCATCAACTGCCCGCCTCGCGAGCGAGTTCTCTGAGCCAAGCGGGCTTCGTATGCACTGTGTCTCTGGTGAGGTGAGTCCTTTCTACGGACCAGGCCCTCTGGGAGTCTTGAAATCAACATTTTCGGGATGCGAATGCCACACGATTCGGCTCAGCAGACACACACTCATTTTCGAAAAAGAACACGAGCTCGTGGAACTTTTCGCAACGTGGCCCTTATCGCGTGACTTTTTGGACGCTCTGCCTGATAATCGACAGTCTACAGCCTCGCAAGGAAAGGAAACCATGTTTCTACCTGTAGTTGCCGTCGGTTGGTCTTCATTAGTGCTGGTACTGTTTACTTCGTGCCAAAGCCGCTTTGGGAGTAGTTCTGACAAAGAAGTCTTGGGCCGTCCACTTTGGTCAGACCAGAACAGAGAAACAAACACTCTCATCGAATGTGACAATTCAAACGCCGTGTTTCAAGAATCCAATGAGTTTCTTCTGCAAAGGGGAGAACCCAAGCAACCTGGTTACTATGCATTCGACATGTGCCGAGGTCTTGGATTTAAAGAATTGCAAGAATTTGTAAACGACAAAAACATCGCTGATGGTGACCGTTTTCTGGAAGAGCTCAAGAACTCACCCCAATTTTCTGCTTTTTTCGACAACTACGTTCTGATGCACAGTTCCCGCAGCGGCGAACGAGAAGATGTGACTCCACTATCTCCACGAGTGATTATGTTTCTTGACAAGCTCCTTATAGCGTGGACAGGCGAACGGTATGAAAATGGCAAACGTGTAGACATTCACTCGAATGAGTTTGTGATACTTGAGTTTGACATCATCTCTGGCAATTTTGAACCCAGGACCATCAGCTTTGCAGAGAATCGTCCTGCATACAATTCAAGAGAAAAACTCGACACCTGCAAGGGCTGCCACGGCAATTCGGTGCGGCCGATTTGGGAAAACTATCGGAATCCTTTTGGTCACTGGCTTGGTGCATTTGATGCCGGAGACGGGAGAATGAATCCCG
>JANQPW010000256.1 GCA_028285285.1 Silvanigrellales bacterium | reverse complement strand
GCTAGAGCACAGCGAGTTTGAACAAATTTTGGCAGACCCCATACGCTTCACGATCTTTGATCTGGCAACGATGGATGCCGGCACCTCACGAGAAAAGATCAAGGAAGACTTTGGGCTTTTGGGCGTCACGGCATTGGAGTCTTTGCTGCAGCTGGGTCATGTTTGTGAAGACTCTTCCGGCCGGGTTTTTTTTCAACAAGGTGAAGAAAGAATCCCCGTGAGAGCCGCCGACATCATCTCTCAACTCAAAAACAGGTTAGAGACTTTTCGCACGGAAAACCTGGGCACACCTGCGGCGCGCCTGGCTTCCATTTCCGAGAGCCTCAACCTGGAAGGTGTGCGCCGCATTCATGAAATTGTTTCGGAGTGCTTGGAACAGGTGGCTCAGATTCGTGCTGAAAAGAAGTACAAAGGGACGATGCCTGTGTATTTAGGATTGCTGATGAATCTGGTGACGGGCTCGCTCCAGTCGCATGCTGAAGAGAGTGAAGCCGCCGAAGCTGCCTGGTGAGCTGTGTCAGTTTCTGGCCAGTTTGTTCAGAAAGGTTCCGCTCGAGTTCAAACACCAGTCTCTCTTTTGATTTTTTTCTCTAGCTACTTCAGGATCTTAGCCTGTGTTTTGGTCGTCGCTCGCCTTCTCTGCCTGTGATGGAATGGAATTTGCGGACCCGCCCCAGAACTCTGTGTTTTTTGTTTTGAGATTCGGGTGAGCCAGATGCAGTCCCAAAGAATTTTCATAGCCGCCTTGTTGGTAGCCTTTTTTGCTTCCTGCAGTGGAGTTTTGAGTCTGAGCGACAGCGAAGCGAGTCTCACTTCTTCAAAGGCAAAAGACCTGCGCCCACCCCCCAACACCCAACCCGGGCATGACGAAAGCTGTGGCGCAGAAGGTGACCCCTTTTCTCTTCCCACTCGTTTGCCAACAACACGTGTTTGGGAGAACCCCGAGCAAAAATCTGAGAAGGTCAGTTACTTCCCATGCCTGGGCAGTTCGCAAATTCGGTCTGTGATTGAAGTGAGAGAATCTGAAAAAGAACTGATGCGGGCTCATGCGGGTGGAGCCGTGTTGCCAGAGCTGGAGCCAGGATCAAAGCGCTATGCCAACATCTTGCATCGGGGAGACTATTGGTATGCGGATGTTCCCTTGGCTGATGCGAATGGTCTGTGGTTTCAACTTCAGCCCTTTCCCAATTTTTTAAAAAACACTCCGCTTGGTGTTGTGGAGTTGTCTCACATTCAAGTGCGGGTTCAGTTCTCTTCCCCGGTGACACTTTGGAGCTATAACTCAGAACGACGGAAGTGGAAGAGCGTTGAAAAGCACTCTTTGGTTTTTTCAGTGGGGGCGGGTGGCGCGCCGGGTGAGGGCTTTAGCGTCACCAGAGGGGCATTTGGTAAGTACATGTCGGTTTATGAAGTGTCCACTGCAGAAGGTCGCTACACAAAGGTCCTCGCTGGGGCTTTGATCTACCGGCGATTGGCCAGAAAGTTTGGATTTCTGCCCCCTCACCAGGCCCACGTGCGAGAATATCCGCTTCACCTTCCGGGTGGTTTGCGCCCTGAAGAATTTGTCGCATCTTATTTCAAACGATCTGAAGTGAACCACCACCGGCTTTTGGGTCGTGTGCCTGCCAGCTCTCTACCGGCTGAGCAAGCCATCAAATGGGTCATGCCGGCATCACAAGACGAAGTCACTCGCTCGGTGAAGAAAGAGAGCTACGACGCCCTTCACAACAATTGTTCCACAGCCCTGGCCGCATTGGTGGACAAAATGCTTGAAAAGGTTGGTTCACCCCACTGGGAGGGGCGTGCTCCCCAGTGTGTGCGGCAACTGGCCCAGGGCGCGCGATTCTTTCCCAGTGCCACCATTCCCTTGCTCAAGCTCGAAGGCTTGATCGGTCATGACGATGAAGGCACAACACACTGGCTCACCCGAAGAAACATTCAGGCCTTGCACGAGCCGGAGTGATGAGAGCCGCAATCGGAGGAGGGGTAGGGCGAGCTCGAGTGGCCGGAGCCGCACGTGTGACAGGCAACCCATTCTGCGGGAGCGTCCACGTAGAATTCTTTTTTCCACACAGGAATGCGGGCTTTGAGTTCGTCGATGACGTAGGCAGCTGCGGCAAAAGCTTCGCGGCGGTGCCCGCTCGACACACCCACCCAAACGGCGCACTCGCCCACATCGAGCGTGCCCACGCGGTGGCGAGCCAACACGTGTGTGATCGACCACTTCTGTTTCGCTTCTGTGAGAATCTTCTTCGCTTCGCTGAGGCAAAGATCTTCGTACGCTTCGTATTCGAGACCTGTCACCTTTTTGCCCTGGTTGTGGTTCCGCACCCAGCCTTCAAATTGCACGGTAGCGCCACAACTGGGGTGGTCCAAATGCTGGGACAACTCGCAGCCCTGAATGGATTCCTTTTGCATGGCAAACTCGGGGATGGAGATCTCTCCTTTTGATAGAGTCATGTCAGCCTCCAGAAACAGGCGGAATGAAAGCCACCTCGGCACCTGGTGCCAGTTGAGAGTCGAGATGGGCAAAGGCACCATTGATCGCCACCTTGATTTCATCAAGTTCCAGGCGAAATCCATAACGCTGTTTGAGTTGAAGGTAGAGCTCGGCCGCGGTGTCCGGTGCCTCCGCCACTTCTTCAGTTTGACAATTGCTCAGCTCCCTGAGCTCGGCAAAGTACCGCACCATGATGGTTTTACTCGCCATGTGCATCTCCTCCTGTTGAAGGGTGTGGGCTGCTTTGAAACGCGGCAAGCTCTGTGGCCTGTTTCTGTTCAGCCGGGGTGTTGGCATTGAAGATCCAGTGCTCTGAAAGCACTGGCACGGACTGGTGGTCGTGCTGCATCAGGAATTTCCGAGGGCAGTGTCCACCCTCTTTGAGAAAGTTCATGAGGGGTTTTTGAGCGGCCTTTTCCCAGATGGCGATCAGCGGTTCGGGCAGGCCACCTGGTTTGCAAAGAGATGAGGCGAGCATGCGTGGGTTGCGGCAGTTGGCAAGGTGCTGAAGGGCAGCTTCGTCAAGCAGAGGAAGGTCGCAGGCCAACACCAGGAGGCCCATGCTGCTCTCTTCAGGAAGCAGTTCCAGTGCTTCCACAATAGCCCAGGCCGGGCCTCGATCGTTTTCAGAGTCCACAAGCACAAACGCATTTTGCTTTTGAAAGTCTTTGGCCTGATCTGCTCGGCAAGACACGAACTGACGTTGGGTCACGCTTCGCATGAGATGGGTCAAATGCTGCCAACTGGGTCGCTCGGGAAATGCCCTCTGAAGTGCGGGTAACCAGGCTTTGTCGCGCCCCATGCGGCTGCTGCGCCCTCCGGCAAGCAGCAGCCCCCACAGTGGGGCCGAAGGGCCTTTTGCCGTTTGTTGGCTCTCACCTTGAAGGGGTGTGTCGCGTGAAGGCCGCGACACCAGCGATTTGCCTCCGCTTTTGTGAAGCAGGCGAGGGCCTTCCAAAATGATGTCATGGCTTACGGCTTTGCACATGTCATACACGGTGAGCGAGGCAATAGAGGCAGCCGTGAGAGCCTCCATTTCCACCCCAGTTTTTCCATTGCTGCGGGCCGTGGTGCTCACCAACAGCGTGTTGGTCATGTGGGTGGCCCAGGAAATCGTCACGTCGAGGTGTTCGAGGTTGAGACCATGGCAAAGGGGGATGAGTTCGCTGGTGCGTTTTCCGCCCATAATGCCGGCTAGCTCGGCAACAGCTAAGACCGAACCCTTCTTTTGCACGCGGGGGTCTCCGTCGCGCAGCATCTGTGCCAATTCGCTTGGAAGGCGCACGATGCTTTCCGCTGTTGCGACCCGAGTTGTTTCCGACTTTTGCGACACATCGACCATTCGGGCCCGGCCCTGAGAATCGAGGTGGGAAAGCGGGGAAGAGACGGGCGGGTGGGAAGACATGGTCAACCTCCGATTTCATTCATGGGTTGTGAAATCTGCGTGAGCCGTTGACGCGGTTTCATGGCCACGACCTGTCGGATGATCTCTTCGTAATCTGCAGGGTCTTCTCCTCTGAGGGAGAGCCCTTCATCGCGGAAGAGGCAAGACCGCAAAACGCCCTGTGCACTGAGACGCAGTCGTGAGCAGGTGTTGCAAAAGGGCTGGGACTCACTCGCAATGAAGCCCACGGTTCCGCTGTTTCCGCTGGGGCCGCCAAGTGTTTGGTAGCAGAAAGCGGTGGAGTCTGCGGGAAGTGAAACCGGAACCAAATCGCGCTCGGCCCGAATGACCTCAAGGGTGGCCTTTGCCGAAAGGAAGTGTTTTTTGAATGAAGCGTGCTGGGGGCCAACGGCCATATATTCTAAAAAGCGCACTTCAATAGACTCTTCTTCTGCAAACCGCACAAAGTCCATGATCTCGTCAGCATTGATGTCCTTGAAAATGACGCAATTGAGCTTCACCTGAAAGCCCAGATCGCGAGCTTTCAGGGCTGCATTGACCACCCTCCTGGCACCGGCAAAGCGTGTGATGCGCTTGAATTTTTCTTCTTGAAAGCTGTCGAGGCTGAGGTTCAAGTGTCGCAATTGAGTTTCTTCAGCCAAAGAATCCAACAGGCGCAGGGGAAAAAGCCCATTGGAGGTCATGCCAAACTTTTCGGTTGCATGGGGCGACAGGAGGCGTGCAATTTCAAGAAAGTCGGGGCGCGCTGTGGGTTCGCCGCCCGTGAGGCGAATTTCGCTCAGGCCAAAAGGGACGAGAGCTTTCACGATCGCCGCAATTTCTGATGGCTGCATCAGCTCGTTCTGAGGCATAAAGGTCGGGTTTTCCGGCATGCAATAAAAACACCGCAGAGGGCAGAGATCCGTGAGCTGGACCCTGAGTTTGCGCATTTGACGGCCGAGCGCGTCTGTGATGATGGGAGCGGATGGCACTGTGTCTCCTTGCTGGCTTGTCTTCCGTTGAGCAGTGATGAGGAAGGGGCTCCAGCCGCGAACCTAGCATGTGAACTCCTGTGGGAAAAGCATTCTTCGGCGTGGCGGGGGGTCTTTCCCGTGTGCTTGTGAAGGGGATGGGTTCTAGTGTGCGCAAATTGCTTGCACTTTGTGCGCAAGAGCCCAAGAATTTCTTCGATTCTGGGTGTAACATACCGATAAAAAATCGGAAAATGAACAGGCTTTTCGCCTGAACACAGAAGCTTTCCGCTCCAGCGTGGAAGCCCGTGGAAAGAGGCGTTGGTGGGAGACTGATGCTCTCCAGCGCTCTTGAAAGATCCCAGCACTTTCTTTAATCTGGGAGGGAGTCAATGAGCACACAGAGAGGTGGACTTTTTTGTTTTTTGCCACGAAGTGTCGCAGGTACTCGGCTCGAACAGCCCGCTCGCTGTCCTGTTTCTTTGTTCTCCTTCTTGCGGGCTTGAGCTCTTGTCAGACCCGCTCTCTCAATTCGGCGCCTCAAACAGTGCGAGACAGTGCAAACAGATTTGTTATAGATGGTGTTGAGTTTTCAAAGCATGTTCTGCTTGTGAGAGGGGTGAGCCTCAAAAGTGGTCCGCATCCTCAAACACCTCGGGAACAGCAGTCTCAGCTGTCGAGCCACATGGTTTGGGCGCCTTTTGGTCTCGCCCATGAAGAGCGTGAGAAACAAGCCACAAGTCCTGGTGGGCTTTTGGCGACCGGCCTGGCCATGCGTCAGG
This sequence comes from Silvanigrellales bacterium, assembly GCA_028285285.1. Lineage (GTDB taxonomy): Bacteria > Bdellovibrionota_B > Oligoflexia > Silvanigrellales > Silvanigrellaceae > JANQPW01. The sequence continues at coordinate 1,564 of JANQPW010000256.1, read as the reverse complement.
AAGAGCTGAGTTCAGCCCTCAAGGCGCAGCGCGGTTCTCCCGCCCAGCTACCCCTTTGGGCCGCCGCCACGCAGCGGGGCAAGCGGCAGCTTGTGTTTCCGGTTGGATCGCAGGCCCTTTACACGGTCGGTTGCGTGTTCCCCACATCAATGGGACAGGATCCCCTTATTGAAACCACGGTTGGTCCAGAGGGCACTCTTTTTGGCCTGCAGAAGAGTCGGCAGCGTTTGTCTCAGGTGCGCTGGATCTGGGAACTCATGCCTGAGTTTGCGCAGGTGCGCGAAGACGGACTCACCACATATGCGGGGCTAAAGGCACCTGAAGGAAACCTCCTGAGCCCCAAACAACGCGCGTTTCGGTTGGCATCTTTTCATTTGCCCGAGCGCGAGGGAAACCTCAGAAGCCCCTGTGCTGTGCTTTCTGGTCGCTCGGCTCAGGGAAGTCTTCAAGGAGTTTCTCTGCGCCCTCCCGACTTTTTCCCCAACCGAGTTTTGAACAAAGATATCTTTCTGAAAGCACGGGCTGGGGTTGAGCTCCCGAGCAAACTCATGGACTTTGCAAAGTTTGAGCTCTTTCCAAGTCTGGTGGCTGGGAGTCTCTTTGCTACCCTGTTGGTTCCTTCAAATGGTCAGGGAGACCTCCTTTCTTGGCTCACGGTTTCTTCAGGAATCACCTCGTCTTTGAGTGTCTTTTTGCGCAGCCTGAATGTGGCACCCTGGGTGTCCGGCAAATGGATGCAAGCGCGCAGTTCGCCGTCGGGGGCAAATGCGGTTTCTTTGGCGACCCTGCGGCTTGATTCCAAACGCATCCTCAACCGGGCCGATCTGGAACAGGAAACCTTCAGTGATGTGGAACGGAAGAATGCCATTGTGATGTTGTTCTTTTCGCGGATGATGGCTTTGGCCCAGGAGATCGGGGAAGAGCGCTTTCTACATGCTTTGCTGCGATGGCAGACAGAAAGAGGCTTGCTTGCTGATACCGCTGCAGAAGAATCTTCCCTTGGGGCCTCAACAGATGGGCTCACTCGATTCGATCTGGCGCTGGTGCAGACACCTCCAGAAACTCTGGAGTGGTTGCTCTCGACCGATCAGGCAAGGGTTCGAACTCTCGTGAAACGTCAGTCTGAGGTTCGGGCGCAACTTGTTGAGTTGATGCAGCGCCACCCACTTGAAGTGATGCTCCTCTTGCAAGACAGTTTGATTGCTGTGTTTAATCATTTTGATTTTGACTTTTCGAGTTCGGAAGATCTGGCTTCTTTGGTGGGTCGAAATTTTCCAAGAAACAAAAAGTTGTGGCAGCTCTCGATCAATGCGGCAGAGCAGAAAACACGCTACCCGGTTCCCCAGCCCATCAAAGAACTTTCTGTTCTGAGCATCTTTGAACTCTTCGCCGACTTCGAGTGGGCCGCTGAAGGGGTTGTGGCGCCTGTTCTCCCCTTTATGGCCAACGCCATCCGCTCCGAGGCTCGCCAACGTTCCTTGAATCCGGGCGCCTTTCCATCATCCACCGGGTCCGCGGCCGGCCAGGTTGGTGAGGGTGACACAACCCCCGAGGAAGAGGAACA
>JANQPW010000237.1 GCA_028285285.1 Silvanigrellales bacterium | reverse complement strand
GTTTTGGTTGTATTCGCCGCCCTTAATGTCGCTGTAGAGGTCCCCAGTGAGATACTCCAGCTTGGCTCCGAGCGTCCATTGGCCCGTGACCTTGTACTTGCCCACAATATTTGCTGAATGTGTGATGTCAAAGTCTGACAAACGCCACTTTTTCAACAGAGGATCTTTTCGCTCCGACTCGGAGTAGCTGTAGGAAAACCACCCGTCCCATCGACCAGACGGGTTCTTTTTCAAAAGCAGCTCAATGCCTTTGGCCCGGCCAAGAATGTTGTTGTCGTAGCGATCTTCTGGGTTGTTCAGGTTGGGACCAATCAGATTGTAAAGGTCTTTGTGGTAGACCTGGATATCAGTGCTCCAATTGTTGGCAAATCGGTATTCCCATCCCGCCACATAGTGATCGGAGCGTTCCATCTTCAAGTCGGGATTGCCGTAGTCACGCGAGTCAAATGCTGGGTTTGGTCTTTGGCTATAAATACCCCAGGCTGCCTTCAACGTGTGAGCTTTGCTCACATCCCACCGGGTCGAGACCCGAGGGTCAACTTCCTGCTGAGTGGATGTGTTTCCTTGCTGGTAGATCACCCCTGGGTTCAAGGTCAGATTTTTTGTGGGTTCATAGATCAGATCAAGATAGGCCGAACCCGTCGTGGTGTCTCGCTTGCGGTCTTCGGAACGTCGGGGAGCCGTGTCGGGATCAAAAAAGGGAGAGAAACCTCCGGGAGGAAACTGAATGGCATCCACTCGAGTTGTGCTGAACTCCCAAACGGGTCGCACGCCCAAAGTTGCTGTGAGCTTTCTTGAAAACTTCTTCGTTAAGAAGGTGTCCAGTGAATAGGAAAGCTGCTGCACATCAACCACGTTGTCAAAGAAGCGTTGGTCGATAATGGTGAGTGTTTGTTGCGGCACAATCGTGAGACCCAGACCTTTTCCAAGGTTCATGCTGTAGCGCACACCTGCCGTTTCAAAATAGTTGAAGAGACTGAAATTGATTTCGCCATCGGAGCTGTCAGAGACGGAGTTTGTGGCCGACACCGAAAGGCGATTGGCCGCACCCAAAAGGTAAAACTGCCATGTGCCACGTCTGTGGTTGCCATTCAGCACAAATTGATAATCGGTGATCTGCGGAACGGTGGTCAAACTCGGGCCCCCATCACCTCCAGCCTGCGCCAAAACGGGTGTGAGCAACTCCAGATAGCTTCGCCGAAAGCCGAAGCGATAGCCGATATCACCTTCCCGCTCTTCGGAACCCTCCGCAACTGGGGGGGCGTCGTCTCCAGAGAGGTTGAAGCGCCCTTCACCATAGACGCTAGACTGAATGAGTGAAACCTCGACTTCCCCCGCAAAACGCAATGGAATAGAGTTCTCAGACTTGAGTTGAATGATGGCGGCACTTGCGTTTGGGTAGAGCGCTGAAAAACCACCAGCATAGAGGTCAACACCACTGAGCATGCGAAGCGGCACCACTGAACCCAAACCACCCAAGTGGAAAACAAAAGGGAGCAGAAGGCGGTCATAATAATATTGGTTGTCACCGGGAGAACCACCCCGAACAACAATGCTGGCGCTGAATGTGCCCGTGGGGAGCACACTGGGGAGAGACTGCAAACCCCTCACCGCATCTCCACCAGAACCGGCAATGTTTTCGAGATCACTGCGTTCTAAGCTCTGCTGTGAGACCTCGGTTTTGCGACGGGCGCGGATGATCCCGACCTCCCGAAAGCTTGCACTCCTCTCTAAAAACACCTCCTGGCCAGTAACAAGCTGGTTGTTCGCTCCCACCTGGATTTCAAGCTCATTGAAACCAGGACGTCTGATGCTCACTGAAGGTGTGCCGGACACAACAGAAAGGGTGAAGCTCCCTTTGGCATCGGTTTTGGTCAGCTTCTTGCGGTCATTTGTTTGGAACACCACAGCCCCTTCCACTGGCTCCCCTGTGCCTTTAACACGCACCAAGCCTGAGATCTCAACAGTGGGTGCTTTGGGGGAGGGTGCTGCTGGTTGATTGGCTGCTGGTGTGGCTGGCGCCGCGGGTGTCGCCGAAGCTGGCGCTGCTGGTGCTGCTGGTGCTGCTGGTGCTGCTGGTGCTGCTGGTG
>JANQPW010000217.1 GCA_028285285.1 Silvanigrellales bacterium | reverse complement strand
AAGCCAGACAGGGGTTCCAAAAAAGGCCATGAAGACACACTCGCCGTTGCGTAAAAGGGAAAACCCTGGCCGATTGTTAGGCCTCCAGCCCCCCGAATGTTTCCACCCTGCGGAGTCTTGATATCGAGCTCGCTCACAGTCACAACATCTCCAGTGAGTTCAAACTGAGCTGCGCCGCTGTAGAGGTCAAAATCGTCGAGATGCGCCGAGGTCCAATCTAAAACACCCACCACCGCCAGAGGCTCGAGGCTCACCTGGCCCCGCACCCGTGCTTTGCCTCCGGCCTCCAAGCCAACAAACTCAAAAAGCCGCATGTCAAGCTCGGTGTTTGTGGTCAAGAGACCTGTCAATGGTTGCTGTTCCTCGCGGGGAATCCGCATCTGTCCATTGGTTTCAACCGTGAAGCGATCTCCCTCCACGTACAGTTTGTCGACCAAAATGTTCCCATCTGCCTGAAGCCGGGTTTCAGAGCGAAGCTCAAGCAAAGAGAGGGTAGAGGGCAAATTCTCAAGCTTCACCAAGGAGTCTTTGAGTGCAATGAGCAGGGTCTGGGTGCTGTCACGATTCTTCACGAAGTCAACATGATCGAGACCCACAAATGCGTGGTTGAGGTCGTGAACCTGGCCAACCTCAAGTGATGCATTTTCCAAAGAAAACCGGCGTGGCAAATACTCCAATATTTTTTGAAGATCGGGCCACAGAAAGCTCTGTGAATCTGTCTCAGGCTGCTCGGAAGCCTGCAACAAACGCATCACCGCGCCACCATCGGGCACAAACAGCCTCAACTCTTCAAACGACAGATGGCGGAGTGCACGAGTCGGGTCTTTCCAAAGCGATAGCATGTCGAAAGAAAGACCGACCGTCCCCATTGTGAGAGAAGAGCGCCTCGCTATTGCCGTCATCTCGCCAGACATCGCTTCCAATAGGGAAGCGCTTCTCGACAACGAAACGCTCACTTCTTCCAGCTCGACTCCAGGGGGCAAAAGCGAGACGGAAACCGCACCGAGTTCGATTTCAATCCCAAACTCTCGAGAGAGGAACTCAGTCCCCTTTTGAGCTAAAAAACGCTGGCTCACAGGAAGGCTGACCACAATGGCCAAAACCACCTGAAGGGCGACAAAAGCCAAAACGGCGAAAAATACCCAGCGCGTAAAATGAGAACGCACGCGAGCAACACCGACGGCTTTCTCAAACCAGGTTCTAGCGGTCTGACGAGTTTCCTTGCCCATGATTGGCGGCCTTCGAAGAGTCCCGGGCCCTCATCTGCTTGAGTCGCTCCAGGGCGGAATTTTTAGGATCAACCAAAAGCAGAACCTGTTCCAACTCTTCGATAATATCAACAAACTGTGTGACAGATAGGGCACCTTTTGACTGGAGGTAGTCAACAAATTGCACCATGCCAATCCAATTGGGTTGAAAACCCTCAATTTCGCTGGAAACAGCCTTTGTGATTCCCTTCGAAGCAAGCAACTCTTGGGTGAAGCCATCAATGCCGTGAGACTTCAAGGAGGCTTTCGTTTTAGCGACCATCTCCTTTCGTTGAGCCTGCAGTTCGGCGAGCGCTGAACGCTGAGGGGCAGCCTGCTTGGCTTTTGCCGGAACTGGGGACCGTTCATCAGAAGACTCCACTGTGTCGGGGAAGGCTTCCTTTTTCTTCTTCGGGCGCAGAACCGTGCGAAGAACGCCGGCCTTTTCCTTTCCCTTCTGAGGCTTTGCGGCTGCAGCGGAGGAAGGACGAGGGACCCAATCTGCGATCAGCTGTTCGACCTGATTTCCAATCCGCGGCGACTTGGGGCAAGTGCGCAGCGCAGCCTCACAGAGATCGAGAGTCATTTGTGGATCAACCCCTTTGCGCTCCCGAGCCAAATGCAGCAGCAATCGGGCCCTATCTTCTTCCGACTTCTCCTGTTCAATCAACCGCAGAGCAACATACACTTTCAGCTTGTTCCAGGGGTCGTGAGACAAGGTGTTGAGGCTCTTTTCCAAGATGGATCTCCAAATGTGCCAAACTCTCCCACATCTTAACTCATTGAACCTCTATTTGCCGACAAGTTGCCATTTTGACCGAACCTTCCGGCTCTGTTAGAGACTCTTCCATGATGTGATTCACACCGAGAGGAGCCTGCATGGGTTGGCTTGAGCGTGGTCCGGCAAAGCTTCAAGAGAGCTCTGAAAAAAAATCGATTCCTGGTGGTGTTTGGGAAAAGTGCAAATCCTGCGGTGAGATCGTCTTAACGTCTGATCTCTATGAGAATCTGAGAGTGTGCCCCGTGTGTGGGTTTCACAATCGGATGTCCGCTGCAGATCGCATTCTCTCCCTTTGCGAAGGTGGCTTCTTTCACGAGTGGGATGCCGATCTCATGAGCACCGATCCGCTTAAATTTGACGATGGCAAACCCTACGCGACAAAGCTGGAAAAACAGCGGCTCCGATCTGGAAAAAATGACGCCATCATCACCGGGGTTGGCCAGGTGCGTTCTCGACCCATTGCACTGGGAGTGATGGACTTTTTCTGGATGGGCGGCAGCATGGGCACAGTTGTGGGGGAACGGATCTCACGGCTTTTTGTGCGAGCTGGAGAGTCGGGTCTGCCCGCTGTGATTTTCTCGTCGAGTGGAGGCGCTCGCATGCATGAAGGTCTGTTGTCTCTCATGCAGATGGCGAAGACTTGTGCGCGAATTGCTGAGCACAAAAGCCGGGGGCTGCCCTTTATCTCGGTGATGTGCGACCCCACGACAGGGGGTGTCGCAGCAAGCTTCGCTATGCTGGGCGATGTGAACCTAGCTGAGCCAAGGGCCACTATTGGCTTCGCGGGGCGTCGTGTGATTGAAAACACCATCCGCCAAAAACTACCCGAAGACTTTCAAACGGCTGAGTTTCTGCAGAGCCACGGCATGGTGGACTGCATTGTGAAACGTCAT
>JANQPW010000215.1 GCA_028285285.1 Silvanigrellales bacterium | reverse complement strand
CCATCTTCAAGGGCATCCCGACCTGGGTGATGAGCTCTTGAGCAAGGACCACACGCAAGAACCCACAGCGAAGGACTGAAGTGCACAAGCCCAAAGCCGCCCTTCCCAGCAAGTCACTTTTTCGATCGAAAGGGGCCCCTGTGCTAACATGAAGAGAATGCATTTCAGAAGTCTGAATTCTCACTGAATGAGTCAAAATGTCCCACTGGGATGGAACTCGAGGTGTCGTGCTAGGGAGTGACCATGAGTGAAAAAAAACCACGTGTGCTTGTTGTTGATGACGAGCCCGACATTTGTGAGCTTCTTTGCTTCGAGCTCGAGGAACGTGGGTTTGAAACCGAAACAGCTCACTCGGTTGATGAAGGGTTGCAGAAATTCTCTGAGCAACCCACCGACATCATCATCTCCGATGTGCGAATGCCCCAGAAGTCGGGCGTTGAGCTCCTCCGAGAAGTGGTCAAAAGAGACCATGCACCTCTGTTTGTGTTTATGACCGGATTTGCCGATGTGGGGCTTCGAGACATCTATCAATTGGGAGCTTGTGGCCTTTTCGCAAAGCCGCTCGATCAAGACGAGCTCATGAGCTTCCTCGAACGCTCACTCGCAACTCGAACAAATCCACAAGAGTTTGGGAAGAGAGACTCTTCGAGAGTGAACTCAAAAATTCCTGCCCGCATTGGCAACACTCCGCAAGACCAAGGACAGGCCGCTCTCATCAAAAACATGAGCCGCACGGGAGCCTATTTCACCCTCCCCTCCGGAGAGCTTCCTAAAATAGGCGATGTTGTGGAGTTTGTTTTCCAAGACACACAAGCGGGATCCGAACCTGTGAAGGGCAAGGGAATTTGCAAGTGGGTCTCTGACGACGATGGCCCGCAGAAGGGCTTTGGCTTGCGCTTTGAAGAGATCAGCCCCAGTTCCTTTGCAGCTTTCTTTGTCCAGATCACCCGCTTGGGGTCACTCCCTCGACCGAAGGAGAAAAATGACTCAGACTGAAATGCTCTGACGGGTGAGGGTCATTTCTTTTTTGGTCGGGTTCACTTCTTTTTGAGAGTCTCACCCAAGTCCATTTTGAGCTCAGCAACACTTTCACGCAGCGGGTTGTATTCTGCGTCTTCAACCTCTGCGAGCCCAGTGGAGTTGTTCACACCCTTGAACGCGTCAACGTGTTGCGTCACACATTTCAGAAAGGCACCCTTCACAGCATTTTGCATTTCACTGCTCAAACCTCGACGAGCCACGATGGGATCGTTGGGAATGGGTTCCGTCAGAGTGAGGATCTTCACTTTCTCTTCAACGTCTGGAAACTGTGTTTTAACCCGGATGCGTGCATCCATGATCTGACCGTTGGGGTCTTTGGGGCTGTGATAGGTGGCGCCCGCATCGACTTGACCTTGGTACACCATGGAAACCACAACATCGTGCTTGCCGCCAAACACCTCTTCAGCTGGCTTCACTTTTTGGTCCTGCAGCAGCTTCTTCGCCAAAATATGGCCCGAAGTGGAAGCGGGGTCCGTAAAAGCAATCTTTTTGCCAGCAAGGTCTTTTAGAGACTTGATGCCGCTATCGCTGCGCACAATGATTTGGCCTTTGTAGGTGGTGTGGCCGTGACGCTTTGCTTTGAGGAGAGCGACCGCGCCAAATCGTTCGTTGGCAAGCAAGTACCCAAAGGTATTGATGAAGGCAAAGTCGACCTTCTCACTCCCCAGGCCTTCAACCACAACGATGTAATTGTTGGGCACGCTGATATCAAAGTAGTAGCCCGACTCTTTCTCGAGGCATTTCGCAATGGGGGCCATGTTCGTGAGAATCTTGCTTGATTCGGCACTTGGCACCATGGAAAGCTTCACTGGATTTTTCCGTGAGCCCAGTTCCTTGCCTTTGGGAGCTGCGGCAGCACTTCCGGCCCACCCGGCCAAAAGAGAAAGGGAGAGGGCCAGGGAAAGAGGACTCAGTCTCTTGTTTTTCATGAGAATCTCCGAACTGATAGGCGTTAAATCGCAGACAATCTCCGACGCAAAGAGCCGGGTCCCGCCTGGATCACTGCCGTACAAAATTGAGTTCAGGGAAGCAAGACAAAGGCGTCAGGGAACAAAAAACTTTGCAGAAAAACTCTGCGGAGATTGTCTCAAACCCGCCGCTCGGGATGAGAAAAAAAGCACTCCTCCACTTCGCTCTTGGTGAAGAACTTTGTCTCGCACACCGAGCACACGTACTTGGCGTCATGACGCTTGAAGGGTTTCATTCCCGGCTCACGGAAGGGGCCTTCTTCTTCCGGCTCGGCTGCTTCAGGAAGAGCGGTGTCCTCTTCGGGTGCGGGCTCGGGCTCAGGAGCCGGCTCGGCCACAGGCACAACTTGCGGCCGGGGCTGTTCAGCAACAGCTTCCGGAACCGCCTCATCTTGATCGTGGTCAATAGGCTGAGATCTGGGCACTTCTTCCTCTGGCGACGGTCGAGCTAGGGGAGCTGGAGCCAGCGTGACAGCAGGCGGATTTTCTTTTTGAGGTCGGGGCTTTGCACCCGAAAAGTCATGGGTACAGGCAAAGGGCACAGTGGCTCCAAGCTGCAGCATGTGCCGAAACAAACGTCCGCCACCCTTTTCCTCTCTCTCCCTCAACCCTCTGAAACCACTGTCATCCCAGTCCAACACACCCCTGCGAGGAACCGAGGCAAGGTAAAACTTCGAGAGGCGCCGTTCACGGCCATGACAATCGACAGCATCTTCGCGGCGGGCAAAACGTCTCGAGCAGGTCGGGCAGGAAAAGGTCTCTCCCAGAGGAGCCATGGTGATCACCCCGCCGTCTTCACGGGCTTTGAGACACCGGCGAAGGCAAGCAGAAGCCTCGGGGGCACTGGTATGACTCACTCCACACAAACCGCAAACAAAACCATCAGAGCTGCGGAGGATCAGCGCATTCGGAACCAGAGAGCGATAAAACTGAAGACGCTCTCGAGCTTCCTCTTCACTCCCCGTTTTTAAATGACAGGCCAGATTTTTCAAGGCGCCTCCTCCAGTTGCGATTGAGATCGGCAAATGATTCCTAACGCTTAAGTGGATTTGACTCCTTCTCTGTTGAAACCACATAAATGATTGCGGTTTTTGTCACATCGTGGCAAGACTGAGGGGTGTCACCTGAATCGGTGCAGCAAGAAAGGAACACTCGGAAAATGCCAAAACTCACCATCAAGACCGACAACAAAACCATTGAAGTTGCGGAAAATGCTGCCATTATTGACGTTTGTGAAAATGAAGAAACCAGCATTCTTTTCGGTTGCCGAGACGGGGCTTGTGGCGCCTGCATGGTGAGAGTGGTTTCTAACCCGCAGAACCTGAGCCCCATGGAAGATCACGAACGCGACTTCCTCGAAACCATGGCAGCGCTCGATGATGAGCGCCTCGCCTGCCAGTGCAAAGTTCTGGGAGACGTGGAACTTGAGGTTTCTGAGTGAACGTCGCACACGACGGATTGCCACGGGTCTTTCAAAAGTACCACGGTGCTGAGAATGACTTTTTGTTCTGTCGCCTCCCCGCTGCCCTCGAAGCTCCTTCTGATGCGGCTCAAATGAGCGAGGTGCTCTGTGCCCGTCACACAGGATGGGGCGCAGATGGTCTGGTTTTTTGGAAAGTTGACACAGCGAACGGGGCCCTTTCCCGTGTTGAAATGGACATTTGGAACTCCGACGGCAGCCGGGCCGCAACCTGCGGCAATGCTCTGCGCTGTCTCGGTCTTGCGCTCTATCAATCGGGCTCTTGGGGAGGAGACACCCCCATGGCCGTGCACCCCCTCAGCGGCGAAGGTCGTGCCTTTGCAACTCTCTATGGATTCACTCCCGCAGAAGGGGAAGCCGCTTCGGTTGGCCCATCAAACGTGTGGCAGGGAGCAGCCTCAGTGGGAATGGGCTTCCCGCAAAGCGCGCGCTCGCTCGTTCTGAGCCCCTCGATTCAAGAGCTGTTCTTGCCTGCCTGCGGGCTCAGGAGCGCTGATCTCTTGCGGAGCCTCACATGGGTGGATCTGGAAAACCCTCACCTCGTGGCACACATTGAAAGCGACGAGCAAGAGAGTCGGCACTGGCCCCACATCTTAGAGGAGAGCCTCGCCCAACACGCGCTGGCTCTCAAAGAGAGGCTTTTCGAACTCGGTCTCACACCCCGTGCGGAATTCAATCTGGGAGTTTTAGGCTCTTTTCCAAGAGAGACCAACCACCATCAACTCATCGTTCATGAACGGGGAGCGGGGGTCACACGGGCCTGTGGGTCCGGGGCAACAGCAGCCTACTTTTCTTTGGTGGGGCGTTCCCAAGAACGAGGAGCCCCAGCCGAAGAGCTCCTCCAGACACTGAAAAAATGGGCCGCGACACAGCCGAGCCCTGATCAGACTCACAGCTTCGAAATGCCAGGAGGACAATTACAGATTGCCTTGAGCCCCGGAAAAGCTGACCAAGGCCAGCAGGTTGAGGCCATCATGACCGGCCCCTGCACACATGTTGGTCAGGCCGGGCTGCGCCTTCCCCTTTCCAGCTCTTCTTGATGACGCAGTGAAAACGGGGTCCACGGCTGGAGCTGCAATCTCCGATAACCGATGGGCTCTCCCGTTCCCTCACAGAGACCATACATGCCGTCACCCTGCTCAATCTTCTTAATGGCGCGATTGATCTGATCGACTTGCTTGCGTTCGTGTTCAGCAAGCTTGAAGCCGACGTCTTGAGCTGTTTCGGCACTGGCCAGATCGGCTTCATCAGCCAGGTCGTCACGGCTGATCTCGTACATGCCCTCTTTTTTTCGGGCTTGTGTTTTTTGGAGCAGATCATCGCGAAGAGCCAGCAATTTCTCGTGAAGTTCTTTCACTTGATCGGCGGTGAGTTCTTCGGGTTCGTATTCCTTGTTCTTCACTTTCCGAGTCATGCTGCTCTCCTCAGGTGCCGGTCCATAAGTGATGCTGTGCACAGACGCCGATTGAAACGCCCAACAAAGGGCGCGTAGCGCCCCCGGGTGCGAATTCCTGCCCCAGGGGCAACGCATCTGTCACTCTAAAAGGTTGAGGCAGTGTGGCGATTTTTCAACCAACTGTCAATCTTAGTGGGCGAGAGACCTCAAAAATGATCCAAATCGGGAACCCACGCGCTTCATTTCATGGGAACGGCGCGCAGGCCTTCGTGACCACTCGCTCTCATGCGTTTGCGAAAGTTTTTTCGCAAGTTCAAAATATTATTAGACTTTCCTGCGTTTCGGGAACGAAGAAAGAAACCATCGGGCGCCTTTGCAGACCCGTCGATCAGCGCGTCATCGAAGTCAACAGTGGTGATTTTTCTTCCTTTTGAGTCGGTTCGGGTCGTCTGTTTTTGGCCCGAAGATGCCGAGCTGGCTTTGCCCTCGTTGGCTTGGGCCGAAGCCCGATGCAAGCTGAAGGGGAACACAAGCAATGAGGCCACGAGAAGAAGTCGGGCCATCCGAAGCTCTGGAGTTCTCAACATTTCATTCTCCATTTCCGTTTCAGACCCCAAGTCACTTGATAGCGTCTTCGAGAGACTGCACGTCCTTATCCAGCACCTCTTCTCCTGGCGAGGAAGTCGCGGCTGTTTCGGTAGGGCTGCCACTCTCTGCACCTGTTTCCCCACCTGGAGAACGAGCCATAGAGCGGAGTTCTTCGTCACTGAGCTTCTGGTTGAGAGACGCGATCTTCGCCTTGAGCGACTGCACCTGAGCCAGACCACGCTCGACCGATTGGCGCGCCCCTTGCACCTGTGTGGCGTTTTTCACAAAGCTCTCCATGTGTGCGAGAGCAGCCGCGTAATTTTGAAACCCATCCCGTTCCACAACGGCAAGGTTGTAAAGCACAAGCGGGCTCGACTCATGGCTATCGAGGATCTGTTGCAACATGCCTCGAGCCTGCTCTTTGTCACCTTGGGTGAAGCGCACTAGGGCAAAGCCCACTCGGGCATCAAGGTGATCGGGTTTCAGCGAAAGGACCTTTTCAAACAGCCCCCCCGCCAAACCCACATTTTTGTTTTGGAAGTAAAGTGCTGCAAGATTCATCATCGCTGGGAGGTGTGTGGGATCGTATTTCTGCGCCAGTTTCCAACTCTCTCGCGCTTCAACAAGCTTGCCTTCCGCATAGTGCACCAGCCCCCTCAAGTTGATGGTGGTGGCATTGCGAGGCTCAATGGCCAAAGCGTTGTCAATCAGCAGTCGAGCACTTCTGAGCTTTTTCTCGGCCAGATCGGCACGAATGAGGAGATTCATTGCGTCGATGTCGTTGTAGTCTCGTTTGAGCTTGCGGCGGGCAGCTTCCCGCGCCCGCATCACATCTCCGCCAAGAAGGCTCAGCTCCGCCACAATGCGCAGGAACTCAGGGTCGCTCGTTGCCCCTTGACCTCCCTTGGTCTCCTGAGCTTCTTGCATGAGGGCTTCGCGTGCTCGCAAGGCCTCCTTTGCCTTCCGCTTGTGCAGCAGGCTCTGCCCATCATGGGAAACCTGCAGAGTGATTTCCGCTGACTCTGTGGACTCGGAAGACGAGCCACCTTTACTTGACTGGCAGCCAGCACTGAAGGCGAGAGCTGCACAGGTCAACCCCCCAACCACAGTCGAAAGCGGCGTCCTTCTCCTCCAGGGATGGTGTGGAAGTCTCTTCATTTTCGCGCTCTCCTCTAGTCCTCAAAGATTTCGCTGGTTTTGTCGTTGTATCGGAGTTTCATTGCCAAATAGGAGGCCTGGGGCATGGTGCCGTCAAGCTCCTTAAACTCAGCTGGTCTCAACTCCACCAGTTTTTGGTAGATTTTGCCCGTGAAAGGAGTGATGGCCTCTGTTTCCTTGGCGCGCTGCCATGCCGTGAGATAGAGGTTAAGAGACTCCTCTTGCAAGGGAATGGCAATTCGCTCGAGTGTTCCTTTAAACTGCTCCACCTCAACAGGGGTTGCTCCTTTGGGAACGGGAGAATTGAGCAGCACCTTCGCCAAGTAGCCCTGCATTTGTGCCACTCGGTACAGGCTTTGAATTCCAGCTTCCGCGTTGCCCAGTTTCACAATATCAACGTAGCGAGAGGCGACTTTTTCAACCTCTGCCCGAATGGCTGTGAATTGATCGGTGAGCTTGAGGCCATCGGTCACCCGCAGCTTCATAACCTTCTGAAAGGCCGCTTCCACATCTTCCACTTTCAAGCGGGCAATGAGGCGAACGCCATCGATAGAGGCCCCTTGACCCCGCTCCTCCGGAGAAAGTTTTTCATAAGTTTTGAGGCCAATTGTGATCATCTTGTTGCGATCGGCCATCTCACCTGCAAGCTCATTGGCAACCGCAGCTTTTGCACAAAAGTACACCGCCCAGGGGTTGCGCTTTCCAGCAAAGGCACGAGCTGCGCGCGAGTACGTGTCGAGCGATCTCTTGTATTGAGAGCGTTCATCATATGACTCGCCCAAGGGTCTCCAAACCGCCGGAGCCTCTTTGGCTCCACTCCACAACTTCAGAAACGCCACGGCCTGACGCTCAACCGCTGGGTACTGTTGCAACGCGGCGCGCAGCTCTATGGCGCGAAGAGCTGCGTCTTGCGCCAACTTGTGCTTCTGGTGCCCACTAAAGAGTTGTTCGTAGAAAACAACACCTTCAGCAAAAAGACCCAAGCCGTCGAAGCTCGTGGCAATGAGATAGAGAGAATCAGGAATCAGCGGTGATTTCTGATACATCGACAAGAGCGTTTTCAAATGGGTTATGGCGGGGTCCATGCGCCCATTTTTAAAAGCATTGTTTGCCGCATTGTAGAGCGCCTTGGGGGCATCGGCATCTTCCGGGTACTGCTTCTGGTAGCTCACAAAGAGCTTTTCAGCTTCCACAGTGTTTTTTTCGCGTTCCCTTTGCAATGCGAGCTGAAACAGCGCAACTTTCATGACGGAAACAATATCTCGCGCAACATACGACTCTTCCACGTCTTTCATTTTGAGGAAGTGTCCACCAATTTCTCGGGCTTGTTCCCAATCTTCTCGATTGATCGCCACACGCAAAGACATGCGGATTCCTTCGGCGGCTTCTGACGAGCGCGGGGCACGCTTTGTCAGAGTCTTCCAGCGCTCCAAAGAAGAGGCATAGTCACCGAAAGCATAGAGGATTCGGGCGGCCCGGTGAGTGAGCTTCGTGGTTTCTGGGTCTTCGGGGAAATTGCGCTCAAAGGCATCAAGACTCCACACCAACTTGCCGTGGAGTGCGGGCAGAGGCAGCTTCGACTTGGCTTTCCCAGGCTCTGGAAGTTTCGGAGCTGGTTTTTGGTCAATCGCCAGATCAAGGCTGGCAATGGCATTGAGCACAGCATCTCTGGTGAGGGGGTTGTTGAGTTTGAACTTTTCATCAACCTGAACCGCGCGGGCATACATTCCCGCTGCCTTTTCGTACTTTTTCTGGAAGACAAAGATCTCTCCAGCGTAGAAGGATGAGTCGTAAACTTCTGGGGTGTCATCGAAATTCTCAATGTGAATTTGGTAAGCAGCCAGTGCATGCTGATAATACTCGGGCCGTTTCGTTTTCTGTGCCTGTGCATGAAGATGCTTTGACCAGTAGCGAAGGGTCTTCGACAGGGTTTCGTTGCGTTCCTGCAGAATGGCCTTGTCATCTTCGTGGGCCGCCATCCATGGAGAGTCTTTTGCAAGGCTCTTGGACATGAACCGCAAAGTTGACAGCACACTTGCAGGATCGTTTCTTTTGTCATGGATCTCAGCAACTTTTGACAGCAAAACGGGGAGGCGCTTGTGGGTGGGGGCCTCTTGAATCAGCTTTCTGTAAATGCCGATAGCTGCATCAAATTCTCCCGCTTCTGTGGTTTGCCAAGCCAAACGTTCAAGAAATGTGAAATAGAGCTCCTGCTCTCCCAAACTGGCATAGAAACGCTGAGCGGCAGCGATATCTTTCAAATCAACAAAGACCAGGATCATGTCTTTGAGAGCTTCTTTTCTCAAGCCCTTTAAAATCACCGAAGCATCTGGAGCATCAGAGAGTTTCACCACCAACTGAAATGCGGCCAAGCTCTTTTTCAAGTTTTGCTCGTGCTCACCCTGATTCTTGCCGGGAAGATTGAAGTATGTCCAACCCAATTTGTAGACAGCATAGTTATAAGCATCTGTTCCCTTGTGCTTCAACACAGCCTGATACATTTTGAGGGCTTCGTTGAATTGGTTCTTTTGAAAGAAGAACTCTCCAAGAGACAAGTAGGCGTCTGGAACAAACTCGGAATTGGGAAACTTCTTGACCAACTGCTCAAAGTAAAGACGGGCACTGTCACTTTCAAGCTGGTTGAGAAGGAAACCCAAGTTGAACAGAATCTCGGGTGTGCGCTGATGGGCTGGAAACTCCTTTGACGCTGTTCTCAAAGCTGAGATACCGGCCAGCAACTGCGCTCGCGACTGATCTGTGTTGAACTCAGGTTCGGGACCTTTACGGGTCTTGATCCACTCGTCATGGCCGCGATTGAAGGTTTGAATTTCCAATTCCAAAAGATAGGAGTGGCGCTCCACCTGAAGTTCGGCAAGTCGCAACAACAAGTTCAGACGCTGGTCTTTGGGTGGTCGCGACTTGAGGATCTTTTTGATGCTCTCGACCGTTTGGATGCGGAGCTTTTCCGCTTCTGCTTGGCGCTTGAGATACTCATCTCCTTTGCCACCTAAAGGCCCAGAGTCCACCACCTGTGAAGAGCCACCCTTTTCTGCGGCGGCGGCCTGCTGGTGAGAAGAGCGAAAAAATTCCGCAAAATCGGCAATTCCTGGCGCTGCCACCGCACCATCCGCTAAGCTTTCGCTTCGGCTCACACCAAAAGAAACAGCACGCTCGGTTTTTTTAGCCTGCTGAATGAGCTCTGAGTTGGCCTCAACGGCTGCAGCTCCACCGCGAGAACGAAGCGAGCGACCCTTCTTGAGAAGGACCTCCCGAGAGACCGTTCCCAGGTTAGACTCAATTTTCTGGGAACCCCCGACGCTGTTTTGTTCTCCGGGCACAACGGCACGGGCACTTTCCTGAGCGAGCTGTGTGTTCACGGGGCTCGCTTGCTGCGCAAAAGCCTCTTCTTGCCCTGCCCACAACTGTGGCATTGCAAAGGGTGCCACCCAAAGGAACCCGATAGGAACGCTGGTCCGAAGGTAGCGCAGGACTGGATGTAACATGGCGTGTCTTCCTCTCTTCACAAATGAACAGTGTTCATTTTTTCGCATTCGGGTCTCCACATTGTGAAGGCATATCAAAAACATAGCTGCTCAACTCGTCGAACCAGAACTCATTCTTGTCTTGGCTCCACTTCGTCTTTTTGCCTCGGCTGAGCGCTTCCACGAAGGCATTCTCGTCTCCTAAAAACTGATTGCCCTCGACGCTTCTTTCCTTCCCAAGCAAGGCATCTTTTTGAGCTGTGAGAATCTCAAGCCAAAGCAGTCGTGACTGGGTGAGTGAGTTTTCGTAGTCTCCCTTTATTCCCTGAAGCGTGTCTTCAGCATGCAAGCTCACCTGGAAGCCAAGCTCAGATTCAAACTCTTCAAGACCAGTGAGAACTCTTTCGCGCATCACTTTGTCCAATTTCAGTTTTTGCACCTGCAAGCGTCGATCTCGGAGGGCCTTGTAACCTTCATAAGTGTCCATCAAACCTTCTTGATAGCTAAGAAAGGCAGCAGTTTTGTTTCCCAGTCCGAGACTTTTTGGACTCAAGCCTCTGTCAACAGCTTCGAGAAGCGAAAGCATTCGTTCTTTTCTTTTTGCGGCCGGGAGCTTTGACACGCCGCTTAAGAACACTCGAAGGCTGTCTCCCTCAGACTTGGTGTGCTGAATAAATTTTGACAAGCCTTCGCGGGCGTAGTCGTAGTGGCAAAGCCAAAAATAGAGTGTGGCAAAAAGAAAATAAACATCGGGATTGAAGCGATCCGAAAAGAAGGGGCTTGTTGCTGCATAGGCAGCACCCAATGCCCTTCCCGGAAAACCCGACATAAAAAAGGACCAACCCTGCTCAGCCAAAGATTCATAAAAGAAGAAGGAGTCCTGGTCGAGGGAGCGGTAGTAAGCGAGAGACTCTTTGAACTGGCGCTGTTCGTATAAAAGGCGTGCAATGTTCAAAACGGCAAGGTCACGAAGCCGTTGAATACTCCGAGCCGGAATGCGTGATTTCTCTTCAAACTGCGTGGGCAACAAAGAAACAACAACTTGGTAGGTTTCTCGAGCATCGGCCACCCTGTCAAGCATCACAAGGGAGGTGGCTTCCAAAAACTTCGCACGACGATAGTGGGGAGACCGAAGTGGAACTTTTTCAAGAATTCCCAGCGCGTCGCTATACTTCTCTGAGCGAAAAAACGACCAGCCCTTGTAATACGGGAACTCAACTTTCTCTTCTTGCTCAACACGGCCTCCTGAAAGAACCTGAGCTGCACGTGAAAGAAGGTGCTCGTTGACGATCTGCTTGCGATCGAGCGAATCGAGGAGTTTCTTCCACACGTATACCGACTGCTTTGTGCGCACAAATCCTGGCCACACCTTCTTTGCGGCAGCAAGAAACGAAAGTGCTGAGTGTCTGAGCAAGTAGTCCGTGGCATGGAGCACGCTCAACGCCCCGTAGAGGTGAGCTCGCTCTTGTTTGCGATCTGAGGGAGTCTTGCTCAGAACATCGTGTAGCGTGCCAGCAAAACGCCTGCGGCGCTGCAGATCTTGGCGTGTCGCTTTTTCAACTGTTTTCCACATTTCTCCGATATTGAGTTTGCGAGCAGCAGAGGACTTTCCCCTAGCCTCTGTTGCAAATGCGGTGTGCGACGCATGAGGGCCAGACAAAAGGACCACGTCAAAGGAGATCAGCGCCGCAACAAGTGTTGGGACCACGACCCTCCATGGCTGTTTTCGTGGCATTCGAAGTCGTCCTTTTGTCACCATAAAAAAGCGCTCAGCCCAAAAGAAATAACCCAGGCATGCTTCGTGCTCTTGGTCTTCTCACCAAGATTCTCACGCTCTTGCTCAAACACATGGTCCCAAGCATCTATGCGTGCGTTGAAGCGTTTCGCAAAGTAAAACCGCTGCCCGACCCCCAGAATGAGTGGAACCTTGTCTCCTTGAGAAGTGCTCAAGAGGCCCGAGCCAGCGGAAAAATAAATGTCGGAATAAAGAATCATGAAATCAAAGAGGTTGATTTTGCCATAGATAGGCGCCACGGTTGCTGTGAGCGCATGAAGACTGTTGAGCGAAACGAAGCTGGGCTCAATCGTGGTGAGTTTTTGCTCATCATCAAAGACCCGTATGGAACGGAGTGCCTTCAGGTCTGCGGAATTCTCAACGTCAAAATGAGTGAAGGTGTAGTCTGCACCGATCCATTCGTTGAAGAAGAATCCCAGTCGTGCTCCAAGAGCAAATGTCTTCGTGTAGGCCTCGTTCAGCGCAGTGCCAAGGTAACCAGACACTTCAGGGCGCAAGGCTTTCTTAAAAAAACGATTCTGCAACACTTTGACTGGCGGCGGTGGCAACACCTCATCACGCTTGCCATCTTGAGCAAGAGCATGCCCAGAATGCACGAAGAGGGAAAACGCAAAAATAAAGGCCACAATTGAGGCACGAAACGACATCTCAAATCCTCTAAGCCAGAAACATCGACAACTATGGTTCGACATCTCACTCCCAGACCTTTAGTCGGCCAACTGCTACAAACGGCGCGGCTTTCCGCAGAGTTTTTCGAATCCCTGAGAAACCGTCACTTTGCGAACACAGTGGCTCAGCTTTGGTTCAGGAAAACCATGCCACCACCAAAGTAGTTGAAAACTCTTGTTTCAGGGGCTCACAACGTGCTGAGTCAATAAATTGAACACGGAAAAGCTTGTCGAGGGAGAACTGCCGCTCGCGAACGGAGCGGAACGGGGGTTGCATTGAGGAGCCCGCTTCTACAGGGCCCCTCGCCTCCAAGGAATCAGATTGCGCACAGCATGACACACATAACCCTCTGGAATGTGGTGCAGTCCTGCGTGTCTCCCACGCCAAACGAGGCGGGCAGGGTTCCACAAATTGAGGCGCTCACCCAGCCAAGTCCAGTAGCCGTCGTCACCAACTGCGGGCCATTCAGGGTAAGAAGCCCAATCATTCTCCTCAAACCAGTAGAGCTGGCCAGCGTGTTGGTAACGATTGGTTTCGAAACGTCTCCGGAAGCCTTCGACCAGCGGCCTGGGAATGATCTGGAGAAACTGCGGAAGATCTTGATAAGCTGGTGGAATGCGTGGAACAATGTCGAGCCCGCGGATGAAGCGAATACTCTGATTGCCAAGATTGGTGTTGTACCAGTGAGCGAACTCGGCGTCTCCAAGACGAGGGCTGGCGAAAGCGTAGACCTCATCCACATCAAAGCCGAGCGCATGCAAACGTGCAGCGGCCAAGGTGGCCGTGGCGGCGCCTAAGCTGTGACCCGTGATGTGAAGAGGCAGCCCCACAAAGTCATCTGTTCTGAGCAAAGTGACAATTCTGTGCCAAACCGAATCAAGGCCTTCTTGGAACCCT
>JANQPW010000202.1 GCA_028285285.1 Silvanigrellales bacterium | reverse complement strand
ACACTGGTTTTTGCGGCCTTACTAGCACTTCTCCGACTTTGCGGGGAGATGAGGGTCCAAGTCATGATGGGTGAATATCCTGTCTCTGCTTGCGCCATGGGTTGGGTTGGATGTAGGTTTTTTCGAGTCAAGAGTAAAGTGAAGAATCAGATGGAGGTCCAGAGATGGGATCGTCTCAGATTGTCAGCGGTCACAGACAGGCTGTGATCACCCCCAGCAAACGGGTGGCTGTTGTGCTTTCCGGCTGCGGTGCTATGGACGGAGCGGAGATCACAGAGTCCACGAGCCTTTTGATCCAGCTTTCTCAGCGTTCCTATGCTGTGTCGGTGTTTGCTCCCGATCGCGCGGCGGCTCACACTGTTGACCATCGAACGGGCGCTGTTTCTGAAGAGGGGCGTGGCGGTCGCAACATGCTCACGGAAGCGGCGCGGATTGCTCGCGGCCAGATCCAACCCCTCTCAGAGCTTCGGGCTGCTGCATTCGACGCTGTGGCTTTTGCGGGCGGCTATGGCGCCGCAAAAAACCTTTGCAACTTTGCCTTTGTGGGTGAAGACGCCACTTTGCAGAGCGATGTGAAGGAAGTTTTGTGCCAGTTCTGGGAGCAGAAGAAGGTCATGGGTGCTCTTTGTGTGGCTCCTGTCCTTTTGGGCCTTTTGGCCAGAGAGAAGCAGTTGACCAGCGTGCGCCTCACTCTGGGTGATGGATCCGATGCCGCCACGGTTGCAACGCTGAAAAAATGGGGTGTGACACACGTGCCGTGTGCTGTGCGAGAGGCCTGCGTGGATCCCGTGAACCGGCTGGTGTCTTCCCCTGCTTACATGTTGGACAATGCTTCTCCTGCTGATGTGTTTGCGTCGGCCGAAGCATTGGTTGCTGGCATGGCTCAACTCCTGACCCACAAAGGCTGAACTTAATCCATGGCCCGCTCTCACTCACGCCACCGCATGATTGGGTTCATGCTCTACCGCTACTTTATCTCTTCGTGGATCCGCCGCCAAACCCGCAGCCAGGCCACTTTAGGGGTGGTTCTGCCGCTGCTGGGTGTGGCCATTGGCGTGGCATCTTTCACCGTGGTGCTCAGCATCATGGGTGGCTTCGTTCACAATCTCAAGAACAAGTTGCTGGGGGTCGAGCCTCATGCGGAGGTGATCCGTAGCGAAGATTTTGGGTATTTAGATCCTGATATCCGCTTGCTTGAGCAGCTGCGCAGCGTTCCTGGGGTGGCCGCCTTAAGTCCCTTTCAAAAGGGTGATGCTATTTTGCAGTCGGATTCTCGCCCGGTCACAGCAATTGTGACCGGTTTGGACCCGGAAAACCCCGAAGCTTTTTCGCGTTTCAACAGCTTTTTGATGGAGCAGGGTGACGTTTCTTTGTTGGGCCAGAAGCGACCCGTTGATCCGGGAGAACCGGGGGTAGAACCACATCCACCGGCCAATGCTCCCACGTTTCCCTCGGTGATCTTGGGTTCCGGTGTGGCTCGAGCCCTAGGCGTGAGCGTGGGAAGTCGGGTGACTTTTGTGTCGACCATTCCAGAAGACGGACCCTTTGGGATGGCCCCTCGTCAGTTTCCTGCGGTTGTCTACGACGTTCTCCACACAGGCTCAACGCGCTACGATGCCAAGGTGGTCTTGACCACGTTGAGCTTTGCAAATTCTTTCTTTGATTTGAACGAAGAGTGGGCTGGGCTTCAAGTTTTGGTGGACCGGCGTGATGCCATTGATGAGATCTCCGCTGAAATGAATGAATCTCTGGCGAGTGCTGGTTTTGCGGCCCGCGTGAAGCCGTGGACCGAATCGAATGGGGCTTTGCTGCGCGCTCTCAAACTCGAGCGGTGGGGCATGAGCTTTGTGCTCTACATGGTCATTTTGGTGGGCTGTTTCACCATCACCATCACCTTGGTTTTGTCTGTCAAAAGAAAGGCCCGGGAAATGGCTATTCTTCGCTCTGTGGGTTTTGAGCGTGTGGAGCTCGGGGTGGTGTATCTGCTTCAAGGGTTGATGATTGGCACCGTGGGGGTGGTTCTGGGCTTGAGCCTGGGGCTTGGTGTGCTGCATCTGCTGAGCCGGCCTGACCTTCCCTTGGTCACGGCTGCATACAATGGCCGGCCTTTTCCGGTTTTGATCCACTGGCCTGACATCATTGCGGCGGCAGTGGGCAGTGTTTTTTTGTCGGGCTTGGCTTCCCTTTGGCCTGCCTGGGAGGTCATGCGCATAGACGTTGTGGAAACTCTTTCCGATCGGGGATGACCTTCCGAGAACAAGAGCAAACAGATGAGGGTTTTGCATGCAATCAGAAGTGGCTATTGAGGTTTGCGATCTCCGCAAGGTCTACAAGGTGGGAGATCAAAATCTGTCGGTGCTTTCTGGCTTGAGCTTTTCTGTTCAGAAGGGAGAGCTGGTTGGTGTGGTGGGTGCTTCTGGTTCGGGGAAAAGCACTCTTCTGCACATATTGGGCACCCTCGACACGCCGAGTGATGGAAAGGTTCGTATTGCCGGCCGAGATCCTTTTCGTGGCTCGGATCGGGCTGTGAGCCGCTTTCGCAATCATGAAATTGGTTTTGTGTTTCAGCACAACAACCTTCTTGCCGAGTTTAGTGCCCTTGAAAATGTGATGATGCCGGCTCTTATTGGAGGGGCTGCGGAGGCACCAGTCAAAGCCCGTGCTCAGGCTCTTTTGGCAAACGTGGGTCTTTCCCAGCGCTTGCATCACTTCCCCGGTCAACTGAGTGGTGGCGAACAGCAGCGTGTGGCCATTGCACGGGCTCTGATCAATGAGCCCACCGTGCTTTTGGCTGACGAACCCTCTGGAAATCTTGATTCACGCAATGCGGAGAACATTCACAGCTTGTTCCGAGACGTGAACGCCCAATTGGGCACCACGGTTTTGGTGGTCACACACAACACTGAGTTTGCGCGCTCGCTTGCCCGCCGTATTGAGCTTCGCGATGGACAGATTGTGTCCGACGACCTGATTTAAGAATAGAAGAAAATTTGCAAAACCTGTTCATTTGATAAATATTGCAACCTCCGTTTTTGAAGGGGTCATGGTGCCGAAGCTCAGTCAAAGTTCGTTGTTAGATCGTGGCCGTCCTCGAGAGGTTTTTGCGTTGCGCTTGATTCTGATTTTGTCTGGCGTTCTGGCCGTTTGGTTGAGTTGGGTTCAGCCTTCTGCCATGGCTCAGGCTTTGGGAGAGACCATCAGCCGCATCGAGGTCAGGGGCCAGCGGGCGGTTCAGGCTGAAGCCATCACCGAGTTGATGGACTTGAAGCCGGGGGAACGGCTGAAGCCGGGTTTGCTGCGCGAAGACATCAAACGCATTTTTGAGTCGGGTTTTTTTGATGATGTGCAGATCCGACAATCCTCTGGTCCTTCCGGTTTGGTGTTGCGGGTTTTGGTTTCTGAGAAGCCTAGCGTGAGAGAGATCCGATTTGTGGGTCTCAATGAGGTCGACGAAGACTCTGTTCAAGAGAAGCTTCAAACCAAGATCTACACCATCATCAATGATGGGAAGCTCAATGCCGATCAGCGGGCCATAGAGCAGCTCTATGTGGAAAAGGGATATTATCTGGCTCGGGCCACCTACTCCTTGGAACAAGCGGAGACCGGCGAGGTCGACGTGGTCTTTCATGTTTTCGAAAACAGCAAGGTCGCTGTTGGGCGTGTGAACCTTTTGGGGAACATGTTTTTCAGCGACACCGAGTTGAAATCGGGCATGTTCACCCGCCGTAAAAACTGGAGTTCCTTTCTCACTTCGGCGGGCACTTTCAAAGACGAGTTTGTCAATCGTGACAAAGAATTTCTGAGCTACTATTACAAAGACAATGGCTTTGCAGAAGCAACGGTGTCGGCGCCGAGCAGCCGCTTGGACGGAGCACGAGAGAGCGTTGAGGTTTCCTACTACATCGAAGAGGGCGAACGTTACGATGTGGGAGAGATCTCCTTCAAAGGAGATCTGATCTTCACCGACAAGGAACTGCGTGAGCGCATGTCGCTTGAGTCGGGAAAGATCTTTCGCATTTCAAAATTTCAGCGCGACTTGCAAACTCTGCAAGATGTCTATGGCGATGAAGGTTTTGCCTTTGCAGATATCGTTCCAAAAACGGCTGCAAAACGCGAAGAACGCCTGATTGACATTGAGTTTGAGATCACCAAGGGTGAAAAGGTCTATTTCCGGAAGATTGAGATCGTGGGCAACTCGAAGACCCGTGACAACGTGATCCGTCGCAACATGCGCGTGTCTGAAGGTGAGTTGTTCCACTCCACGCGCTTGCGGGAGAGCAAAAGCCGTATTGAGCGTCTCGGGTTTTTTGAAGAGGTTGTGATTCAGCGCCTGCCTGATGCGCCGAACAACGCCATGGATCTCCAAATCAAGGTTAAAGAGAAGTCAACGGGGAGCCTGAGTGCCTCTCTGGGGGCATCTCCCGATCGAGATGGTCGTGACTTTTCCTTTTTTGCTCAGGGAAAGTACACCGAAGCCAATCTTTTGGGGAGAGGTTGGAACTCGGCTCTGAGCTTCGATATTCTGCCTCCTCCAGAAGCGGATGCCTCCATTGGCTGGGGCCTG
Source organism: Silvanigrellales bacterium (assembly GCA_028285285.1). Taxonomy (GTDB): domain Bacteria; phylum Bdellovibrionota_B; class Oligoflexia; order Silvanigrellales; family Silvanigrellaceae; genus JANQPW01. The sequence goes on along the minus strand of JANQPW010000202.1, from coordinate 1,816 downwards.
AATCTGAGTTTTCGGGAACCGTCTATCAACGATGGACCCTGGAGCTTGAGCTTGTCGGGAAGCTACAAACGCAGCGAGTCTCGGCCTTTTGAGGGTGAACCTCTGGCACTCACCGAAGAGTATCGAGCGGGTGTGTTTTTGGGCAGGGAGGTCTTTGAAGACTTCCGTATTTCAGCAGGTTACGTCTTCAAGTGGATCGAAAGGCCGCCCATCACCCCAGCTGTGGACTGGACAGAGGAACTGGGCATCACGGAAGCCGTGGTGACTTCGGCGACCTATGACAAAACGAACAATTATTTGTTTCCCACAGATGGTTATTACCTTTCCTTGGAAAATCGCTACGCCACTCCCATTCTTTGGGGTGACCACTCCTTTGGGCGGGTAGAGTTCACGGCTGAGTACTATGTGCCCGTGGTCTTCGGAGACGATTTTCTCACAAACTTCCGATTTGCCTTCTCTCCAGGCTACATGTACCCGGTTGACGGCAAACCCATTCCCATTTGGGAGCGCTATCGTTTGGGCACCCAGCTGGCCATGAAGGCTTACACGGCTAGAGAGCGTGTGATCAGCCCGCGTGCGTCGGTGCTTTATTCCCCGTACTCGAGCACCACGCGGGAGATCTCCTTGGGAGGAAACCGACGACTGTATGGCTCGGCCGAGTACTTCGTGCCTTTGATTCCAGAGGCTAATCTCCGCTTTGTGACATTTGCTGAGGCGGGGAGTGTGCTGGCAGAAAACGACAACTTTGAGTTTGAAGACCTCAAATATGACGTTGGTTTTGGGTTTCGTTGGATGACGCCCATTGCCCCCTTCCGCTTTGAATTCGCCTTTCCTGTGGAAGAGCGCAAACTGGGGCGAAGTGAGTTTATCATCTTCATTGGGGGAGACACGGCGAGTCGGTTCTGACCGAATGTGTCTTTCGTCGGAAGTGAAATGGAGTTAAAACGTCAGAGGACGTTTGAAAAAGAGGGTGATTCAATGCAAAAGAGAAACGTGATTTTCAGGTGGAATGTGCTGATTTTGACCGGCTTTTTGGGTCTTTTTTTGACCGCATTCTCACCAGCTTGGGCTGCTGACTCCACGGCGGCAAAAGCAGCGAATGACGGAGCGCGAAAGACCGTGGCCGATCTCACCCTCGCTTTTGTGGACATGCAGGCCGCCATTCTCAAAACAGACGAAGGCGCAAAGGCCAAAGAGAGAATTGAGAAAGAAGCGCAAACCAAGCGTGACGAGCTCATCAGCCAACAAGAAGAGCTCAACAAAATGGGTCAGGAGTTCCAAGCCCAGCAGTCTGTTTTGTCGGAAGCGACTCGCCTCGACAAACAGAGAGAAATTCAAATGAAGTTGCAGAATCTGCGAAACTCGCAGATGACATTTGAGCAAGATGTGCGCCGCAAGGAAATGCAGGAAACACAAAAAATCATTGAGAATTTGCAAAGAATCATCGACGAAGTGGCCAAGAAAAAAGGCTATGACCTTGTTTTTGAAAGAGGTGCTGGAGCCTTGCTTTATGCGTCGGCCATTGAAGACATCACAGCCGATGTTGTGAAAGAGTACAACAAGCGTCACAAGTTGAAAAAAGAAGCAAAAAAATGAGTGAAGTGGCTGCCCCATCGCCTCTCACTGTTGGTGAGATTTGTGCGGCTCAAGGCTGCGAGGCTTTTTACCCCGAGGGGGGAAGTGTTTCTGCAGAAACAATCATCACCTCCATCGCGCCTCTGTCGGATGCAGCCGAGGGCTCTGCTTCTTTTTTGGCAAACCCGCAGTACCGAGCTGCAGCGCGAGATTGTCGGGCTTCAGCCCTGTTTTGCAATGC
>JANQPW010000198.1 GCA_028285285.1 Silvanigrellales bacterium | reverse complement strand
GCCTTGAAGCCGTCGATCAGGCGCGAACCCTTTCTGAGCAGTTTCTCATCGTGGTTCGAGATGACACCGACCTCGGCAGTTTGACCAAGGGTCTGCCTTCTGAGGAAGATTTTGACTACGCCAAAAACACTGTGTTGAAAATCACGTATGCTCGCCCCGATGTGTCTCAGGCCGAGTTTGAAGGAATTTCCGGCCTTTCCATCTATGCTCCTGAAGGGAAGAAGCCGCTGGAAACATGGTATTTTGATGGCACGAAACCCGAACTGGGGGCCTGGCAACGTTTGGGCCTCAACTTTCCTTTGGCAATCGGTGAGCTGACCCCTGACCAAACACGTGTCGTTCTGAATCACATCGGCCTTGATCTCCTGCCGCAGTTGGCGGAAGGTCGACGCGATGCACAGACAGACAAAGCTGTGTTCCTTTACCAAAACCAAGACCCCGCGACAAACCTTCAACAACCAGAGAATGGTTGCGATGCACAGCGTGAGTTGCCCAGTGAGGTTGCAGCGGAGTTGGAAGCAGCTTTGTGTCTCCGACGATAGTCGTCACTGTCGCAAGAAGCGCATTGCCTTGTTGCCCACTTTTACAGTGAAGAATATTCTTCACCTCAAGAGGCATCCTTTTCTTTTTTGTAGAGGAAGAACCGAGAGAGGCATAGCAGTGCTATTGGCACGAGCACTCCAGGGGCATCGCCATCTTCAGGGTTGATGGGGTTGAAAGCGTGTGCTCCGAATGCGAGCACAAAGTTAAAAAGAACCCTGCGTAAGCCCACTCCCGAAGCCATTTAGGGACAAATGGCGCCCAGAGAGCAATAGCCCCCATCACCTTCGAAATACCCATAGGGATGATCAACCAGGCCGGAAAACCAATCGCATTGTGCTCTCCCGTCATTTCGTAGCTAAAGGCTGCGACAATGCGGTCGTTCATTGTGAGGTACTGAGAAGCGCCTCCCAACGCAATCAGCGTGACAAGTCCAGTGGTGAGATAATAGGGCCAGTGCTTTCGCATGAAGGTGTTCCCCGTGCTTGGAAAGTTCAAAAGAGTGAGTCTTGACTCCGTATTGTATCAAATTTGAAGGGTCAGGTGAGGGAGTTCTTTATTTTTGGAACGTTGTTCCGAATGCCTTCCCAAGAAAGTCAGCAAACTCGTTCTTCAAGAGATAGTTTATGAGTTTTCTATCAGCCCAAATTTCTCCTGCCCAACCGAATGGCTGTAAGTTGGGAAGTTTTGGATTGTTTTTTAGACTGTGGCGTTCAATAGACGCCTTTCCATAGCAAGAAACGGCAAGAAAAAATCTCCAATTCGGCATTGTTTGTTCGGGGATAAAAGCGTTGGGGCTCAGAAAATTTTGGTATTGATAGTCCCTCATGCAGCCACTTGGTGTGCCATGAGTGAACCAAATCATCGCCGAGAGCTTTGGATCGTTGACGGCAACTCTCAGTCGAGATTCTGTAGGAGCAGGCAGTAGAATGGGCTCGAACCCCCAAGCCACAAGCCAACGCATGAACACAAGGAGTTCTACGTTCAGTTGGCTTGCTCGCCACGCATTGTTGTTGATATGTGAGAGAAACAAGTAGAATCTACCATAAGGGTACATCTCTTTGTGAAAAGTGTCGAATAGAGAGCCTTCACTGACAAGCCCACTCGGTGTTGAGGAGAAATGTTCCACTTGTGCAGAAGACTTCCCTGAAAACTCTCCACCTTTATAGCAAGAGACAGAAAACCCCACAGCGATCATTTGTGCCAAAATAGCAAGGCACGCCAGCAACGCCCTATACATGATCAACCTCTAGTTCTTTGTTTCATCAGCAGTTGTCGGTTTTCTGGTTTGTTTCTGAAGAAAAATTTCAGATGCTAAGTCTTGACTCTATTGCATCTCATTTGGCAATAGGCTCACTTTTCGAGCTATGGCTTCTGAGTCGCGAAGATCCGACCGAGAGCCTGAGCTCAATTCACCTCGCCTCGAAAGAGTGAGCGCACCAAACCGAGCACCCGATCGCCCTCGCTTTGGCCAAAGGCAATGGCCTCAAAGTCTTCATTTTCGGGAACCAAAAGGGCAGGCGGCCACTTTTCTTTAGCTTCACGAATGAGCTCCGTTTTTTCGATGGCCCCGCGGTAATGTTGGCTTCCTTTGAGGGCAAAGCGTTTCACAGTGGCTTCCTGACTATTGCCCACAACGGCCAACACAATTTCCCCATTCTTTGGAGACTCCTCTGATTCAATCAAGAGCAGATCTCCCGGCAGCATGCCGGCATTCACCATGGAGTAGCCCTCAACCTCCACCGCAAAAAAATGCTTCTCTGTCCGCATGCGAGGGTGGGGAGGAAGAGTGACATAGGCATCAGGCTGCTCAATGGCTTCTTGCGGATGGCCCGCTTGCACAGAACCCAAGAGCGGCACAACCACGCCTTGCGGCTCACTGTCGGTGGGCAAACCATTGATGTCGGTGGGAGAGTTCTCTGTTTCCGTCACATCCCAAAGGGTCTGCACTTGAGGCTGACGCCGCCGCATGTCACCTTGTTGGGACGCACTTCCAGGGCCATGCTGCGGAACCAACCCCAAATGTTGATAGGCTTCAGAAGTGGGGATGGTTTGCCGGGCCCGGCCGGCAGCTGCGGGCTCGAGGTAACCCTTTTTTCGAAGTGAGGCAATGACATCTTGAGCACTGCCCACGGCCTTCCACTCAAAGTGGTGAGCGATCTCACGCAATGTGGGAGGCGCACCCTGTGATTGGATGTTTTTGACGATGAAGTCCAAAACCCGCGATTGCAGACTTGTGATTTTTACCATACAAAGGTATCCTATTTGAAAGGCTAACTCTCTTCTGAAAGATACCTGAATCACGAGAGTTTATCAAGATATCCATACAAAAGGATGAGTCTTTTTCATGGCATGCTTCCAAAATCACTCTTTTTTAAACCAAAGCTTGTTGCAAAAAGGACTTGTGCGCCTGAAACAACCTCCCTTGCCTCTTCCTCCTTCGCTGCAGCACAAAGTGCCTCCTCAGCATAGCTTGCATTATGATCAAGCCATTCGTCTGCTGGTCGAATTTCGAAACTCTTGGCACGCAGAAGACCATACAAAACACCCCTTCTTTGTATGGATAACGAACCCTTTGAGTGCCACAAAACTCAACATGACTCATTTCTTTTCCCACGGGTTTTGCCCCGATCACTGTCTTTTTCTGGAAAGCAAAAACATTCAGCGCACAGTGAGCATTCTCACAAACAAACAAAAGCACATCGCAGCCCTCGTGCTCGATGGCTACCCCAGCGATCGCGTCGTGTTGCAAATGGCCAGAAGGTGGCTCAAACAGCAGGGCAGCACTCTGCTCAAAGCCGACGAACTCGAAGAGCTGCGATCTCCGGCACCCTCCCTATCAGCTCCAGAAGTTTCCCAGCAACGCCTCTTCATTATGGGGAAATGACGTGTTCCGCACCAGTCTCCGCCCCACCATCAATGCTCTCGACTTTCCTGAGAAAGCCTCCTGTTTGGGGGAGCCGAAGCCTCACCAGTCTGCAGAGAGCTTTCCCCATTTTGTCATTTGCGTGAGCCAAGAGCAGTGTGCCGAAAACTTTCAAAAGGTGCGGTGGGTCCTCCACCAACTCAGTGACAACCTCTTTTTCCCCACACCGGGGCACATTGTGGCCGAGCTCAGGAACATGCAAAGCCACTTTAAGAACACAGAGCGCCTCACTCAAACCCTACAAAAAGCCTGTGA
>JANQPW010000197.1 GCA_028285285.1 Silvanigrellales bacterium | reverse complement strand
TTTGTCTTGAGCTGCTCGAGTCGGAGGTTCAACACCGAAAAAGGTGAGCTCAAAGGGCCGCTGTTGGGTGGGGAGACGATAGCCTCCTCAGCCCGTCATGCCACTCCCTATCACCAGACTCCGGTGGCGGGTGGGGCCATTCATGAGAGCGACAATAAGCAGCCACTCTTCTTGAAGAGAACCTTCGACGGAATTGTGTCTGATGCATCAGGTGCGGAGCGTTTGCGCCTGGTCGCTCGTGCTCCCCGACTGCTCCCTAAGGTGCTCCGGCCGGTGGGGGGGTTTGGAAGTCCCATTGGAGACGAAAACTACCTCTCTTGGCTCAAGCAATTGTCGCCTGGCTCCGCTTCTGCCTCTAAAGCCTCGCCACAAAGGTTAGAAGCCCTCAGCAAGTGGCGCGAAGCCTGGAGAGCCGTTTTACCCTTTGCCAAACAAAAAGGTTACACCCTCACGGCCAAAATGATGGACTTGGCGATGACCTCGCAACCGGGAGACGCAAGCAATCGCGGGCCGTTGGACAATATGGTCGAGCTTGAGGTCGACAGCGAAACTCTTTCAGCAGCTATGGATCATATTGGCTACTGGGCTCGCAATCAGAAGGCCGGTGGCGCGCTGAGTTCGGGAGAACAGCTCTTTGAGCGCAACCACGCGCAGATCATGGTTGATATTTTGCAACATGTGGATGCAACCAAGCCCGGAGATCACCTTCGGCTTCGCTCCTATCTGCGCAAAATCCAAGATCTTCAAAGCGACCCGCAGATGCTTTGGTATCGCTCTCATGCCATCATTCACCCCCCTGCACGCACCGATGTTGAGACAGCAGTTGGTGAGTTCAGTGTTGTGTCTTACTCCTTTGCCCATGTGAGTGAGCTTTCTGAGTCGGGTTTCACGCTCAGCACCCTCAGCTATGAGTTCGTGTATGGGGTGAGTGCCTGGCAAGAGGGGCGAACAGAGCAGATCCTTGATCGGTTTTGTCACACCGGAGAAGAAGATGGTTTCTATGAGTCTGAGAAACACGAAGAAGCTTGTGACGAGCTGCGGGATCAGCACAAGGAACTCGATGAGCCGCAATTGAGTGAACTCATTGCTGCGAATTTGGCAGCAGCCGTGCAGCTCCGCGGGTATTCTCCTGTGTTTGTGCGCACGGAACCTGTTTTGTTTCGAGAACTCACCCAGCGCCGCCAGTCTGAATTGGAGCAAAGCCTGCTCTCCTTTGCTGAAGAAACAGGCGGTCTTTAGACGGAGAGGTGGTCTATTCTGGGCTTCGCTCCTGCTTTAGATTGACTTTTTTTTGCAGCTGACTTTCACTCGTTGTCATAGAATTCATTTCACTTTTTCAGGAGTTTTCGATGCAGCAATTGGGATTTTTTCGCTCGGTATTCAAAGGCAGTGCTGGCGGTGTTCGCTCCCTCGCCTTGGCGGTGGTTTGC
>JANQPW010000213.1 GCA_028285285.1 Silvanigrellales bacterium | reverse complement strand
AAAAAACAACTTCAAGTTATATTTCGACGAAGCAGAGCTCGGGTGCGGTCTACGGCACAAAAGTGTACGCCAATCCCGTGACCGTTGGAGAAGCCGTTGCAAGCGGAGCCGACACAACCCAAGCTCTTTCGGTGATTCGCGGTTTCTATTGGGACCCCTCCGACACAGGTCACACACCAGTTGTGACAACGACAAGTGCCGACGGAGGGTCAACGCTTTCCATTTCGCTGGCCCATGGCGTGACAACGGTGGCCGATAAAGACGGAAATCATGGAATCACAGCGCTTGATGTGTGGATTGCAGGGGGTGCTAGCCCTGTCAAAAGCCACACGTTCGAAGCTGCCGCCAGTGGCAGCAGCACAACTCCCGTTGTGGTGTCTCTCACGCTCACCAGCACAGATGTTGGTGATGCCACACATGTGTACGTGATATCGCACTGCAACAACCACGGAGGCCGGGTGGTGATGGCCGCCTTGAGTTAGTTTTAGTTGCAGTAGTTGGCGTTGTCGAGCGCAGCGCGAGCCGCACCACTTCTATCGGCAACTGCTGAGAGCATCTCTCTCCAAACGGCTTCATCGCTCAGAATTTGCAGTGATCCGCAGACCGCGCTCTTTGCGTAGCGAGGGGGCATTTCTTTACTCAGCATGGTCTTGAGGCCTGACTCGAGCCGAAGGCGAGCTGTGGGATGGACTTCGCCATAAATGCGCGCCACGTCAAGGCCCACAGAGTAGCCCTCTCGGGTTGCCGACAACGAAAGAACTTTGTTCACGTGAGCGGCCCAGCTGAGGGTTTGTTCTTCAGTTGGAGTTTCTCCGCTTCTTTGAATGAGGAGGAGTTCCTCGCGAAGAGCTATTGTTGCCGAGTTGCGCAGACGAAGGCGGTTCGCTGAGTCGAGCAGCTCAAGCCAGAGCGGAGTGGCAGCAAGGCTTCCAGCCAAGAAAGCTTGAGTGCGAGCAAGTGCTGTTTCGGTGCCGGCGCCTGAGAAAGCCGCAGCTTCCAAATGGGACATCGAGATCACGCGTTGCTTTTCTGTGAGGCAGCCTCGAAGTGAACCGAGGGAGCTTCCGTACCCTCTAGGCTTGGTGACAGCGGCTGTGTGTGCGAACACGGGAGCGAGATCGGCAGGAACCAGTGCCTTCTCAATAGCGGAACAGGCTCGTTGCAGAAGGAGGTGATCCACCGTGTCAGCGGCCGATATACCCAAGAGACCCTGCCACTCCGCGTCGTCAGAAACCAGGAGGTGATCCGCACGGAGCAATGCCCTGCGAAGAGCTACTGTTCCAAAGGGAGCTCTGGCATGGAGTTCCACGGCGGTGAGTTCACTTGGAGAAAGCGATGGAGCCGCTTCGCCAAAGTATTTGAGGTTGGGGTGTGCCCCTCGTGGATCGTAAACAACGGTGTTTTCGGAGCTTTCCACCAGCTCTCGAGGAAGTGTGTCCCCGCCTTCAAGAATGAGGCTGTGCACTTGACCACCAGCTGTGGAAACCCGTATTTCAAGCCCTGCCACAAGGGAAGTTCCTGGATCTTCGAGCCTGTAGCCATTTTCGTCACTCACAAAATGGGGAATGCTCCGGTTGTCTACCGCGAGCCGGGCCGCCTCAAGCTGCGCTGCGCTGAGGTGGGGTTGAAATGCTTCGAACACATCTTCAGTGGACACGTTGCCGAAAGGGTTGTCGAGCAGCATCTGTCGCATCACACCCCAAAAGCGCGTCTCTCCAAGAAGAGACCGCAGCTGTGTGAAGAACCAGGCTGCGCGTGCATATGGGCCCGAGGTGTACTTATAGTTCGGTGGGAGCTCTCGATCCCGAATGGCTTCCCCTTCACGGAAGTAGAAAAAGTCGCCAAAGAGCTGTCTGGAGTTTTCTTTGTCTTCAAATGGGCGCGACAGTTCCGCAGCAAGCAGTGTGGCCATGCCTTCTTTCACCCAGAGGTCATCCCAGCTGGCAACGGTGACATAGTCGCCAAACCACTGGTGAGCGAGCTCGTGGGCTGCCAGGCTATGGTCTCTATTGTTGAGAGCCTCAGAGGTGCGCCATTCCGCCTGGAAAGTGACGCTGGCATGTTCCAGACCGCCTGCGGGAAACTGGGGTAACATCACAAGAGCGTACTTTTCAAAGGGGTAGGGGGTGAGGAGCGACTCGATGTGATCAACCTGCCGCGCCAAAGAGTGCAGCACAGCACCGGCATCGAAATCAAGACCCTTGCGAGCCCAAACGGAGAGGGGCAATGCCCTTTCGCCGTGGTTGAGGGTCGTGACCTGAAACTCTCCTGCAGCGAAAGCCATCAGATATGTGGGCAGAGAGTAGCGTGTGGCATAGCTCGTCTGTCGGGTGCCCGCATTGATGTCTGTTGTTTCGCTCAGAAGGTCGCCGTTGGCGATGAGCCGTTCGC
>JANQPW010000153.1 GCA_028285285.1 Silvanigrellales bacterium | reverse complement strand
ACATGAACACCGAGAATATCTGCTGCTTTGCCAATAGAAACAAACACACCACCACCAATGGCTTTGTCCAACACAATTCCAAGAGGCTATCAATATTTTACCTGGATTGCAGTTCGTCGATTCTTCCTATGTCGTAACTACAAAAGTGGATTCCAAATTCAACCGGTGTTCACTTTATGAACAGTTCTGATCAGGTTTATGGGGTGCAGTCATCACCCCCGGTCAAAAGCCGATTCGTCTGGGGCTTCTTTTTACGCAGAGTGAGAAACCACCTTCAATTCCATATCCCAAAGTAACAATTGACTCGATTGTGCCATCAGCGAAAGCATCAACAACAATTTGACGCACTTGAACCACAGCCTCAGCCTCAACCGCTGGGCCAGTTCCGTTGATGTCCACGCGAAGGGTGAGAGGATCGATCGAAGTTGCTTCTGCAACTGTGGCACTTCCAGCAATGACTCCGGCACCGGTTACCACCGAAAGAACTCCAGCAAGTGAGCCCATGACATCTTTAGACCCACCGACCTCTTCCTCCAGCTGGCCTGAATTTGATATCTTTTCCTGCGAAGACTACCGAAGTTACATCCGCAACCGCATCACCAACACAACGCATTCGCGAGGCCTACAGGGCAAAATCGCGGCGGCTGCACAATGCCAACCCTCGTTTCTCAGCTAGGCCCTTTCAGGAGCAGTTCACCTCACGCTTGATCACGCTGCTGGCGTCGCCAAATTTTGGAACTTCACGCGTGATGAAACCCGATATTGGTTGGCTCTTGTGCAGGAAGAGAGAGCCTCCCACCCTGAACTTCGCAGAGCGAGCAGAGAAATACGACAGGAGCTTCGTGAAAAACAAAGAGACCTCTCTCGAAGCCTCAACTACCCCAAACTCTCCCAACCATCTGAGCAAGCACTTTACAACCGCAGTTGGCTCATGCCGGCCATTCACATTGCCGTATCCATTCCCGCCTTTCAGACGGTTCCCTCCTTGGCAAGGACCTTTGGTGTGCGGCGGAAAGACATCCTCCAGGCCCTTCAAGATCTTGAAGAGCTTCGACTCGTGCGCAAGAAGTCCAACCATCGATGGGAAATGTCGGGCCAGTTCCTCCACCTCGACACCCAATCACCCTTTTTCGCAACCCACCACATCAACTGGCGCTTTCGCAGCGCGATCTGTTTCAGGTTGCGACGGCATCGCAACTCGACGGCGAAAACGGCCCATATTGAGTCAATGGTACTTCCTGATCTCTTCCCGATCTTCAATCACCTCGATGACCTCGGAGCACTGCCGGCAAATGAAGCGCAGACGATAAGGGTGGGCTGTGACCCCGAAGAGGTTCCAAAACCAACCCCAGGTCGAAAAATCAGCCTCTGCAGTCACCATAAAATGGTCACGATCGTAACCGCAAGAACAGGTTGGCTTTTTGGTCAATTCCCACTCCCTTTCTTACTTAGAAGGGGACGTCATCATCCAGCGACCCAAAATTGTGGCTTGGACTCGTAGACGCTCCCCCACCTGCACTCTGTTGACCATAAGTGTCTGAAGGGGGCAAAGAAGAGTCAGATCCTTGACTCGATGCAGCACCCGCACCGGCATAGGGGGCCTCAGAGGAGGGGCCACGTGCACCCGAGTCGAGAAACTGCACATTATTAGCCACAATTTCCGTCATGTAGCGTTTTTGCCCGGTTTGTTGATCATCCCAACTGCGGGTTTGTAGTTTTCCTTCAATATAAACAGATCGGCCTTTTGATAGATACTTGCCCACATTTTCAGCTTGCCGACCCCAGACCACAATTCGGTGCCATTCTGTGCGCTCTTCTCTTTGGCCATCTTTCATCCAACTCTCGCTTGTGGCCACACGCAGGCTCGCTACAGTTTGCCCTGAAGGGGTTGCACGGACCTCAGGATCTTGACCTAAGCGACCAATAAGAATAACTTTATTCACGCCTTGCATAAAAAAACTCCTCATACTGCCCTTGAAGTGAGCACAATCACTCAGTCATAGTGACCCCTGTCAAAGCCGTCAACGCGAGCGGCAAAAACTGCACAGGAAGAGAACAATAAGGGCACTTTTTGACACAAAATCCGCTCTTTTGAACTTTTGACACATACTAAATAGCTGTTAGCATTCAAGAGACCGCTGTCATCCTACAGATTTGGAAATCGCGTCCGATAAGGGGCTGTCAGTCGGCACGGAAATTGGTATTGCCGGCCCAAATAACGGCTGGTACGGTGCCCCTGCGATGGAGACTAAATGGCTCGAATGCTTGGTGGGAAAATGCAGAGAACGATTCAAAAAGAAATCACCTTTAGTGGGGTGGGGCTTCACAGCGGCGCCTCCATTGAAGTGACCCTGCGCCCGGCACAAGCCAATGTTGGCATTCAGTTCATCCGCAGCGATGTGGACCGAAACCACCTGATCGCCGCTCGACCCAGCTCCGTTCTCGACACTCGTTTGGCCACACGCCTGGGCACAAGTGCCGACAGCTCCATTTCCACAACAGAACACCTCCTGGCTGCCCTTTATGGCTTTGGCATCGACAACATCATCATTGAGGTCAACGGCCCTGAGCTTCCCATTCTCGATGGCTCGGCAGCACCTTTCTTGGCTCTCCTCGACGAAGCCGGAGTTCTTGAAATCAAAGGCAGTTCGCGCAAGCTCGCTCTCATCCGCTCAGTGATTGAGTGCGTCGATGAAAATGATCCCACCCGATTCATCAGAATTGAACCGAGTAAGAAGCCAAAGATCCACTACGCTATCGATTTTGGAGACTCCAACCCGATTGGGTCACAAAAAGCCAGCTTCGAACTCAATGGAATGAACTTTTGCCAAAACTTCAGCTTTGCCCGAACTTTCTGCTTCTCTGATGAGGTTGAAGCGATGCAGAAAATGGGCCTCGCACGTGGTGGATCGCTCGAAAACGCCATTGTGGTTTCCCGCAACCCTGACCAAGCTGGTGTGCTCAATGCCCACGGTTTGCGCCATGACGATGAGTTTGTTCAGCACAAGATCTTAGACTGCATTGGTGATCTCATGCTCGTGGGAATGCCTGTGCTCGGAAGTGTTGTGGCCAACAAAGCTGGTCATGATCTCCACACCAGGCTGGCTGGCGAAATCGTGGCAGCTTTGAACAGCTCCGCGGTTGAGGTTGTTGACACTGCCGCGCAAAAGCCGTCTCTCGTCAAACTGCTGTCCTTCCCAAAATCTCTCGACGAAGTGAGCTTTGGAACACCTCAGTTTGTCGTTGGCTAACAAGCTTCTGAACTCACCTTTCTCTCCACTACCGACTTGACTCACGGCTTGGGCCGATTAGATTTTTCCAAACGTGTGGGTTTTCCCAATCACAGCCAGGTCTACCCCGTTCAAAACCAACAGCCAGCAGAGGGCTCTCCGAATGGCAACAAAGCGCGACTACTACGATATTCTTGGACTGCAGCGAAATGCCTCGGCAGACGAAGTGAAAAAGGCCTACCGCAAGCTGGCGGTGAAGTTCCACCCTGACCGCAACCCCGGAGACAGTGCGGCTGAAGAAAAATTTAAGGAAGCCGCAGAAGCCTATGAGGTCTTGAGCGACTCCTCCAAGCGCAGCCGCTACGATCAGTTTGGCCATGCCGGAGTTGGAGGCCCTGGAGGTGGAGGGGCAGGCTTCTCAAATGTGGACGACGTTTTTGAACACTTTGGATCGATCTTTGAAGATATCTTTGGATTTGGCGGCGGCGGCGGACGCCGAAGTCGCGGCAATCGCGCCAGCCGTGGAGCCGATCTGCGCTATGACCTCAACATCAGTTTTCAAGAATCGATTCTCGGAGGAGAGCACTCCATAGAGATCCCGCGAAAAACGACCTGCGACACATGCAATGG
>JANQPW010000211.1 GCA_028285285.1 Silvanigrellales bacterium | reverse complement strand
CCAACAGAAGAACCGCAGGAGCCAGGCGGGCTTCATAGGAACTGCACACAACGGTCTGCTGCTGCCCCAGAAATTCCGCTCTTCCATTGTGATAGCCCTGAGAATTTGGAGTGCGTTGAACGGTCACCGCGCTCACAACTTCCGCGTCAGAATACCCAACGAAGAACACATCTTCGTCAAGTACCGTGTGGAAGTGGCTCAAGAGGCTAGCACCCGACAACACGGGCTCGTCGATGCTCATCACGGTCACCTGCCCCTCGGAGTCACCCTCGTCGAGAATTTCAACGAGATAGAGATTCTCGCTTCCCACTGTTTGGCAAACATACCCAGCTGGGTTTGGAACGCTTTCTGCCTGAGCCAAACTCGGCGCCGCAGTTTCCAGCGCCAATGCGCCAACACTGAAAAGACTCAAGCTTTGCAAAAGTGATTTGATTTTCATGACTTTACTCCCTTCTCAAACGGGGGAACCAGACACGTTTCCCCCTGATGTTTTCTGATAAAGGGGAGTCAATCGAAAAACATGATATAAGTAAAGAACATTATCAAAATACAGTATATTTGTTTATTGCATATCTAGAAAAATGCTCAATTGGGAAACCAGAAAAAACTGAACCTCAATTTACTCATAACATTTCAAACTGTTGCACGAGAGCTCAATTTCCTAAGGGCCTCAAAAAAGCTGGGACTGTCACAGCCCGCCATCTCCCGTCAGATTGCCCAACTGGAAGAGGAATTGGGGGTTTCCCTGTTTCAAAGACAAAAGAACGGTGTGAAACTGACCCCAGCCGGTCTCAGCTTCACTGCTGAAGTTGTTCCACGTCTTGTTCAACTGAGTGAAAGTCTCTGCCAGTTCAACAGAGACACCCACAGCTTCTCAGGTCTGTGCACCGTCGCCTTCCCAACAGAAGTGGGCCAAAGCATACTCACAGACCTCCTGGCAGAATTTCAAAAGAGCTATCCCCAGGTGAGTTTCGAGATCCAACTCAAGCCCGGCGCTGGAATCATCGATTCACTCCTTCGCGGTGAAGCCGAAATCGGTGTCTGCACTCAATTGCCACGAAGCCGATCTCTTTTGTCGGAGCGACTGTGCAGGGAAGAGCTCGTTCTCGTTTCGGGTGCGCACCAGACACTGTCACTGGAAGACAACCCTCAACCCCAGTTTGTGATCCACAAGCAAGACGACCCGTTTTTTCACGCCTTCCTAGCAGAGTCCAGTTTGCAGGGTCGGGAGTTTTCCATCCCTTTTTGTGTGAACTCCCAACAGGCCATGATCCGCATTCTTCTCCGAAGTCATTGCTACGGCCTTCTGCCCCACCACGCTGTTGCGGAAAGACTCAAAAGCGGAAGCCTTCATCTGGCATCACCTCATTCCCAAACCAACCTTCTCTATCTTGTCACGTCTTCCGCCCGTTCCCTTCCTGCTCGGGTGCTCGCACTCAAAGACTATCTTTTGAAGGAAGGCAAAGACATCTGAATCAAATGGCTCTGTGCAAAACCAGCGTTGCTTTTGCCTCACCTGCACCCTATAAATGAGAGATAACAAACCAGATAGGTCTGAAATGGACGAAGAAACACAATCGAAAACTCCCCAATCGGATTCCATCGGCCACCAAAACGAAGCTCAGGCCAAACGCATTCGCTTTGTGCTGGTTCTGAATCTCTGCTTTGTGGCGGTGGAGTTAGTGGGAAGCTACCTCACCAACTCCACTGCGATTTTCGCTGACGCCCTTCACGACTTAGGAGATGTCGCTGGACTTGGCATTGCCCTCTATGCCAACCGCAAAGCCAGAACCTCAGCAAACAATGACTACACCATGGGCTACTCTCGTTGGTCAACTGTGGGGTCTGTTGCCATTGGTCTCGTTCTCTTAGGTGGTTGTGCTGCAGCCTTATTTCATGCTGTGCCACAGCTTCTTTCTCCAACTCAACCCCACGCGCCAGGCATGATGGCGCTTGCAGGGCTGGGAGTTGTCGTGAATCTTGTTGGTGCTGCCGTGCTCTCTCGTGGTTCTCAATCTATGGACTCCCTTCTCAGTTGGCACTTGATTGAAGATGTGTTGGGTTGGACAGCCGTGCTCATCGGCGGTGCAGCCATTCACTTCACGGGTTGGGGCATTATCGATCCCCTCTTCGCCATTGTGATCGCCTTCGTAGTGGCTCGAGGAGCGAGCCGTCATCTTGCAGTTCCCCTCCGCATTTTGTTGCAACGCTCACCCCCTGGCTTCAATCTTGAAGACTTTCGCAGCAATTGTCTTCAGATTCGAGGTGTCCAGTCACTCCATGATGTTTTTTTCTGGTCACTCTCCGAGCACCAACATGTCATGTCGGTTCACGTGGTCTGTGAAGATTCGATTGACCACGAACAGATCCGCCGGATCAAAAGTGAAGTTCGGGAGCAAGTCAGCGTTCCCGA
This sequence comes from Silvanigrellales bacterium, assembly GCA_028285285.1. Lineage (GTDB taxonomy): Bacteria > Bdellovibrionota_B > Oligoflexia > Silvanigrellales > Silvanigrellaceae > JANQPW01. Next base: position 11,728 of record JANQPW010000211.1, on the reverse strand, counting down.
CACACACGTCACCCTAGAGATCGAATTCTCTGATGAAGGCGGCCAGGAACTGCAAGTCGATCGCCTGCTCGACCCGGCTTCTCACACATGCTCGGGCCATCATCATTGATCGCTTCTCGTCGATTCAACAGAAAGTGAGGTCGAAACGTGCAATTTGAAACCGTAAGCCATGCAGAGACAGTCCGTCTCAGGCACAGTGTGCTTCGCCCCAATCAGGGCGTTGAAGCCTGCACATACCCTGGCGATGAAAAGCCCGAAACGCGCCACTATGCATTACGAGACTCTCCTCATTCAGAAGCGATCTGCGTAGCTTCAGTTTACTGCGAGAGCGCACCCCAGAGCCTCCACTTTGGGTCTGGGCTTCGTTTGAGAGGAATGGCAACCCTCCCCTCTCTTCAAAGAAAAGGGTGGGGCCGCGTTCTCATCAAAAAAATCATCAACAGTGCTCCCCAAGATTTTCCTCATGCCACTCACCTCTGGTGTAACGCCCGCTTGTCAGCTCTGGGCTTCTACGAGAACCTAGGGTTCCGCGTCCACGGAGAGATCTTCGAAGTTCCCGAAATCGGCCCCCATAAAATCGCCAGCATTTCTCTCGGAAAAACGGCCTAGTTCAAACCTGGGAGCCCCCCGAATGTTCGGTTTTCAACAACCATGGTCTCTCTGCTTCATCTGTTCAGTCCTCCTCGGCTGTGCTTCAGCCCCCATCACGGTGCCTGCGGCATACAGTGGGCGCTTTCCCCCACAAACCCAGCGTTTTGATCGGCTTCGACTGCAAAGGGTCACTCAGGCACCCCTTCGCTCCTTCGCAGCCTTCAAGATCAAAAGAAGCTGTCGTGGCCTTTTGAAGGTGCTGCAGAACCGCCCCGAAGCCTGGTTGAATTCATCTTGGTCGCACTGGGACCACAGCCAATCGGCACAGGGGCCACGCCGCCCCGGAGAGGGCTCACTCCTGACCTTCGATTTTGCCGGTCAAGCTCTCACAGCCCGATTCCACACAGTTGCTGGCCCTAAAAAAAGATCTTTCTCATACTCATTTGTGCGAGAACGTCATGGAGAGAACTGGCCGTACACAGATCACCTGGCGGTGGTGACTGTTGAGCCGTCTGGCCGATCGTGTTGGGTCACTCTGCGACATCATCACAACGAGGATGCCGCTTTTTTTTCTCTGCCTTCGCAGTCGGTTTCCATCAATTCACTCGTTGAAGTGGGCCAGCGCTCTTTAAAGGGGAGCAGCATGAAAGGGCTTCTCAAGCCTGCAGGGGAATCCAAAAAACGAAGAAACAAAACAAAAAGCCGTTCCCCCAGCTCAAAAAAACGGGTCAAATGATGCTGCCTTTTTCACCCACTCCATAGCCTTGAATGACCTGATCTCATTTAATTTTCTTTGAAAGTCTCAGAAAAGCTCAAGAATACTCATCGAAAAACCGATACCTTTCCGGTCGCACGAATGCACTGAGGGTCTTTGGTGAAAAGAACTCCCGAGGGGGGTCAGATCTCCCGCAACAAAAGAAACATCGTTTGGAAACTGATTCTTCTCGGTGCGTTGGGTGGGTTGACACTTCGATCTCTGGTGGGGATTCTGTCAAAACCCGAAGAACACATCTCTGGTTCTGACACCGGCGATCGATCAGAAGAGTCTCCCCGCAAGTCAGAAAAAAGCACAACTCATGACAAACCCACATCACAGGGCCTAAAAAAAGGTGCAAACAGTTCTTCTGAAGCGCTCCAGAGTGCACCATCCCCCGACATAGAGGAGTCCTCCAACAGCCAGGATATCCTTCCCCACTCTGACTTGTGGTTTAAGCCTATCACCACCGATGCAGAAGGAAACATCACAGCCCCGCATTCAGAGCCGTTACCCATTAACTGGGACTCACAATGTGAAAAGCACCCTTGGCGGTTTCACACAGACCTCAATGAATTGGTGCAAGAGGAGCTGGGTGTGAAGCGGGAAAAGGTTCTTCAGCGTGGACTGCTCGCCTTAGATCACACTGTCTTTTGGAAAGAAGAATCTGACTTTTTTCAATTGGCCTTTAGCTGGGAGCAGAATGATCCCCCAACATATCACGTTGAGGGCTACCGTGCTTCCGACCCACTTATGAGCAAAGACGTAGAGGCTTTTGATACCCCGCAACTCGAGCAAAGAGTTCGTCTTTCCAGCGCCAGCAAATGGATTTCTCAGGAAATTCTTCCTTTTTCAGATAAGACCCAGCAGGTGGAAACTGAACGCCGCCCAGGAGCACGAGTGGTTCGTTATCGGCTGAGCACCCCACCTCAACAACCCAACGAGTCACCAGAGTTCGTTCAGGTCACTTTGGTCAACTCCACGGCAGTGGTGCTCCATGGTCGGAGCCTGAACTGTCAGTCCGGCCCGAGTCGCCGCAGTGCACTCTGCCTCTGCCAGCTGGAAGGGGAGTGATGTGCCAAAACTGAACTTAGAGCCACGATCAATGACGATGATTCTGATCGGACTCATAGCGGCTTGCAAACCCACAGCCGCCTATCGTCCTCCACAGCCCGAGGAGCGACCCCCACAAGCTGAAACAGACTCACCTCTGCAGCCCATTGTTGGAATTGAAAAAGAGCCACGCAAGGCCGTAGAAGAAACTTATTCACTTGACTCATTTGTGTATCCCCTCACCTCTGGCTACTTCAACAGCCCATGGTGCAAATGCCGCAGCATCGGTTCCTCTCCCCACATTGGCCAAGACCTCAACTCTGACCCCAACCCAGAAATTTCTGTTGCTCTCTCAGATGGCCATATCAAAAGCCTCACATTTGATTCGGCCTGCGGTCACGCCGTCTGGTTTGTCGATAAATTTGGTGCCGAGTGGCGCTACCTTCACCTTGACAAACCCGTTGTTAAGGAAGGCCAAAAGGTCAAGGCAGGGCAGGAACTCGGCAGACACGGCAGCTACCCGACCTACGCATGTGGCACTGGCCCCCACCTTCACCTAGAAAGGCGAAGCCGCGGTCGGCATCCAGGTGAAGAAACAGAAACACGCAAAGCCTGCGACTCAAGGGGGCTTCGCAGCTGCTTTTATGATCCCACCATTATTTCATCATCGCGAGTACTCAAAAACCCGCTCCCTTCCCAATCACTGTCCAAGAGCTTATCCCTTTCCGAACACTCGTTAGATGCTGCAAATGAAAGTGCTCAGCCCACACTCGCTGAGCCCTGCGGCGCGCTAGTGAAGCCTTTGGCAGTGAAAGACCCAAGAACAGTCGACCCAACAAGCCCGATGAGATCGCATGAAAATCTGCACATCACTGCGATCTTTGAAAAGACTCCCCAACTCCAATGGCAGATCGAAGAACTCTCTTTTCGGCAAAAGTCGAACCCGTCCCAAGAGAGCCAGAACTACTGCATTCCCAGCCAAGGCAACACAAACTGTGTGGACGAAGTTCGCATTTACTCAAGGAATAGCTTAGGCGAGTGGTTTCTCAATCATGAAAGGCTTGGACTGCGAAACACCTCCCTTCAAATCACGGCATCTCACTCTCTCTGCCTCCCGGCAGAGTCCGACAAAGTTCTCATTGTGACACGCAGCCCGGCCGGAGAAGAGCGAATGACCGCACTCGCTGTGACCAACGACGCGCCTCCTTCACAGTGAAGCGAAAAAGCGAAGGCCCAGAACCAGCAGAATCACACACGTGAGAATGGGAGGAATCAGTTCCCAGCGGACTCTCGCAGGCGGAGCAACACGAAGGTGGTGTGAAAAGACAAGCAGTGTTCGGAGGAACGGCGCAAAGGCAATCACGTAGAGACCAATGCCAGGTGCACCTCCCAGCAACCACCCAGAAGCTTGATCGCCTTCACTGAAGAGCACAGGCAAAAGGGTGAGCAATGCTCCGACCGCTCCCACTCCAAGCAGAATGGCTGACAATTTTGAGACTCTTTTCTCGAGCATTCCTGACTCTTGCTTCAGTTCATCCACATTCGCACCCCAACTGCCAACAACATCACAGCAAATGCTCCTGAAAGCCAACGCGTGCTCACTCTCCCCACAAACAAAGTTACAAGACTCACTCCCACAACAACCCCAAGCCCAGACAACGCAGCCCACAAGGGTCGAGCGTGGCCGGCACTCAAGTAGGGAAGCAAAGCACCAACGGCAGTGGTGCCAATCACATAGCTTGAAGTGCCGGCGGCTATTTTCAAAGGCACCTTCCCCAAAACGTTCAACAGCGGAACAATAAGAGCTCCACCTCCAATACCCAGAAGACCCGAACACACGCTCACAATTCCCGAGAATGTCCAAACCGCAGCCATCTTCTTAGGCGGAATCTCAGCACCCTGAGCTCGGCCACCAACTTCTCCAACGCTTTCCGGAGGGTGGTGCCGGCGCAGAAATCGTCGGGCATAAAAAACGCTCAAGAAAAGGCAAAACAACGCAAACAAAGCCTTCAGCACACTGGCGTCTAAGGTCTGCGCCAAAAAGCCGCTGGCAACACCGCCCAACAGGCAGACAGGCTCAAGTCGTGTTGCCAGTCGCAGATCCACCAGCCCTCGGCGCACGCGCTGCGCCGTCACTAAAAGCGAGTTCACGATGATATTGGTGAGAGAAATACAAATGATCACATGCATACTGAGATCGGTGAAATGATCCAGCACAGGAACGAGAAGAAGGCCACCACCAATTCCGACAAGCGAGCCAAACCCGCCCGCAATGAGCCCCACCCAGAAAAAAATCACAACAGCATTCTCCTAGGAAACTGCACGACTTTCTTCTGTTTGGACCTCTTCGTCAAGGAGGCTATCGCCTGGCAAAACCACCGAGAGCTCGGCGGACTCGTCATCTTCAACATTCACGCTCAACTGTGCATCATGAATGCGCAAGACCTCCAAGACGACAAAGACCGGAAGGGCCACATGGTCCTTCTCTGTGGTGAGGTGCGAGAGGGGATCCACCATGTTCAGCTCGCTTCCCAACGGGGGAAATCCACCCGCGGTGTCGGAGTAGCGAAAACCCACAGCTCCCCCACTCTCAAACGTCTCAATCATGACTTTCTTTTTTCGCCCATCATTGAGCACCTGAAAGCTGTCTCTGGAAAGAGCCATCAACGACATGAAAGCCGACTCCCACATGGCGTGATCACCAGGGAGAGACGGCAAGTTCTCTGCTAACACCACATCGATGTCGATGTTGCGCATTTTGAATTGCTCTTCCATTATTTTCAAAGTTGACTCAACCGCGCCATTCAAATTCACCTCTTCTTCCGTGTCTCCCACTCCGGGCCGAGAGAGCTTCCTCAGCTGGTCGATGGTGATCCTCATACGGTCAGAGTTCGTGACTATTTTTTCGGAAAAGTAGGCGACTTTCTCCAGCTGAGCGAAACGTCGTTTCAGTACCTCCGCAAACCCTCGAATGGTAGCGAGAGGATTGTTCAAAGCGTGGGCTATAGGACCGCCCAAGCTGCCGATACAAGCCAAGCGAGCCATTTTCAACAGTTGGAGACGAAGCTTCTCTTGATCTCTGCGCTGCTCACCCACCCACTGGAGCTGAACAACATAGTGTTTCGATCCTGTTTCAAGGCGCGTCGTCTCCAGCCGCACCTCAAACTCAGGCTCATTTTTGTGGCTAAGAACAAAGTCATGCACATCACTCGAGCCCTTGACCTGTTCCCTCTTTTCGGAAGGAAACCAAGATCCGTCGTTAAAGAGGTTACTCGTGCTCCCAAAACCTTCCAGAGCACTCAGCGCGGCACTCCGCCGCGCGGTGCCGTGCAACGCTTTTCCATCGTGGTCGTATATTAGAAAAACAGATGCTCTCAAGGAAGAAACCTCACAGCCATTCGTGTCGTTATCGCTCATCGAAAAGCCCCTTTCACGCTCCTCCAAGTCTTCGGATCATCTCGTCCAGAATGAAGACGCGCGTCAACACAAAGATAGGCAAAACTGATCATGCCGCCAGTTTGTAGAGATTACGGGCTTCCAGCCGAATTGCCAGTCGGAGCAGAACCAGGTGAAGGGTCTCTGCTGTAAGACATTCCCGAAGAACTGCTATCGCTTTGTGAAATGAAGAGGCTTTGCAAAAGAGATCGGGGATCGCTGCCCGCTAAGGACAACAACCATGCGCCAAGCTTGTTCCGTTCACCCTCGGAGAGCAGCGCTGCTTCCTCACTTCCAGGTGGAGGCATCATATTGTGCACGATTTGGTCGGCCAACAACGCTCGCCATGCACCTGTCCAAGCCGAGGCCTCCAGAGCATCTCTCCAGACCCTCTCTGAGGCGGGGAAGTGGCAGCTCACACATGCCTTCTCTGCCAGAGGGCGGATTTGTTCCTGCCACTGCTGATCGGGCGTGATCGACAACTGTTCATCTGCCAATAGAGAAACACGACCTTCGACCTTCAAAACGTCGTTTTTCGAAGACACTGCGATACCAACACCCCGAACATGCATGCTCGCAAGCTCTTCCCTTGAAAAGGGTTCAAAACTCAAATCTTGTTCTTGCCAAACATAACCGGCCTTGGAGTTTTTTGAAGATTTTTTCTGGCGCAGCCAGTAGAGGTTCGTTTTGCTGGCGACCCAATACTCGGCTCCAACACGTCCAGCAGCCACGGCGGAGCCACGTTTTTTTGAGTCCCAAGGAATCTGCGTCAACTCAATCTTCAGGTCTGTCAGCGAAGGTTTTGCCTGATCTTGAAGAAGTGCAGGAAGCTCATAAAACTGAATGAATTTGCCATTTTGGAACGCAACACCAGCATAGGAAACACCCAAGAGGCTGAGAGAACTCGCCTCTTCGGAACGAATTCGAGTGGAAATCAACTTAAAGGCACTTGACCCAGCCGCAGCCGCCGTCGCGTTTGTTTCTTCGTCGGAAGCACTCCCCGTGGCAGATTGAACTGCCATCGGTGAAAGCACAGCACCAGGAGCTAAACCAAAATGAAGCACCTTGCTCTCTGAGCTTTGCGACAAGGCCCAAGCTCGGCCTGGCGCGACTTGGTAGACACACTCAGGCTTTGGATCCGCAAAGGAACTCCGTAAGTCTGGAAAGGCCACCGTCTTTTCAGTGGCATCATGATGGGCCCAAGCACGACCATCACAATTCATAAAAACATGAATGTCCTTTTCGGGTTTGGCAACCTGCTCAACCAACGAAGAGTCAAAACCATTGCTGAGACTCTCAAAGTTCAAACTGAGAGAGGCAGACTTCAGTGCACTTTCTGTTTCAGTCACGATGTTGTTCTCTGGAAGAACCGTTCGTGTCTGCGGCACTTCTTGATTTGCTTCGGGTTGAGGTTGAGAAGCCGTTGCTCCGGCGTCACCCCCGGAAGGGAGACCCGGCTTTGGAGGGGGAGGCGCAACTTCACCAGCGCACCCCACAAGAAGCGAAAAAAACGGCCAAACCAGCAAAGGGAGTCGAGCAAGATCTTTAAAATCACTCTCTTTTCGTGGAACTGCCCAAATTTTGAACCCAGTTGGCATGACAAACCATTCCCTTGACAGTTTTTCCCATAAAGGCTGTTTCGACAGATTTTTAGATGAATAAAGGAAAACATTTAATCTTTTTATTAACGAGAACTTATGAAGTGTCGCGTGAATCCCCTACACACGGCAAGTTGGCACGCATTCTGCTTCTTGGGCAGCTGGATGTTGAATTTGACTTACCAACTAGAGGATGGAGTCTATTATGAAGTTATCTCAATCTATCGTTGCCTTGAGCCTTTTCGCAGTTGCGTTCACCAGCGCCTGCACAACCACAGACGAAGAGCCTGCGGCACCTGCACCCGTGGTTGAAACCCCTGCCAAAGAGCAGACTCCAGAACAACAGCTCGACGAAGCCATTAAAATCGCTTTGGACACTGTTTACTTTGAGTTTGACTCATTCGCACTCACCCCTGAGGCCATGGACAACCTGAAAAGCATGGCTGCTGCCATGAAGAGCATCGACAAAGCCAAGATCATGATTGAAGGCCACGCCGATGAGCGCGGCAGCAACGAGTACAACCTTGCTCTCGCTCAAAAGCGAGCTGACGCTATCAAAGCTTTCTTGGTGAGCGAAGGCGTGTCTCTTGAAGCCATCGAAACGGCAAGCTTCGGAGAAGAGCGCCCTGTGAGCGAAGGGCAAAGTGAAGAAGCCTACGCCAAAAACCGTCGTGGCGAGTTCAAGCGATTGGACTAAGAGGCACAAGCACCTCCTCGACAGAGAGGTTGCAATCGACAAATTCTACCGTGTGTCCCCGTCTTTTTTGAAAGACGGGGATTCTTTTTGGATGTATTTCCAAGCACAGACTTGCCCCCACCGGAAAACGCAGCATGCGACCGGGCTGCAGTGCCCAGACCCCGAGCACCTTCCCGTTCTCAGAAAGAGCCACAACACCAATTTCTTGTCGCATACCAAAGGAGTGAATGCCGCAGCAAGCCCGTAGAAGAAGCCCAACAGCAACGTCGATGCGCGGGGCGAGCAACAACCCCACAAGCCTCTCGATTGCGCTCTGGGCAACCCACACATGATTGAGGAGGACTTCCCCATTTGAGTCTCGACAGACCAGCCCACAAAGAGATCCTGATAGACTCAGAGTGGGACAGCCCGCTTGACAGCTCTTCCGACCCAGGTCAGGTTGCAACAAGAACCGCGCACGCATGAGGCCAGCTGCAGCTGTGAAAACACAACGGACCATTCGACTGAATGTGACCCAAATTGTCCGCATACTCTACTCCTTCCGTGATCTGCATGGGCCAGAAGAAAGCAGCGGAAGCACAGCTGCGCTGGGAAAGAGCATCCACCGAATGGTCCAGCGCCGTTTTCGCACACAGTCAGATACCATTTCTTTGGAGGTTCCCGTACAAAGGGAGCACGAACACCATGGACACCGCTTTGTTATCTCCGGGCGCATGGATCTTTGCGTGCGAAGCCCCGAAGAAACACGTGTGATAGAAATCAAGTCTTGTTCCTCACCCATCGCTATGAAGCGTATGGTCGAAAGAGATGCCCTGCACCCACACAGGCTTCAAGCTGCGCTTTACGCGCATCTCGCAGCTCAGGAAGGGCAAAAGACCACCGCCACTCTCATGTACGTTTCCACCCAGGCTGGAGCAACCCACTGGGTAGATGTTGACCAGAACTGTGACGAAACAGTTCAGTTGTTGAACGATCTCCTCGATTGTCACCTGAGCTCATGCCAACTCAGGCGATTGAAGCAAAGAAAACACAGAAGCTCGGCAGAGAGTTTGCGGTTTCCCTATGAAACGAAGCGAAGCAGCCAAAGTTTACTGATGGAACGGCTTTCAGTAGGATTCAAAAAAAAGCCGGCACTGCTTGTTCACGCACCAACTGGCTCGGGAAAAACAGTCTCAACTCTTTTCCCCGCTCTCCAAAGCTGTTTCAAAGACTCAAGAACACTGATCTTTGGCACAGCTAAAAACGCACAAAAAATCGCTGCCACCAAAACACTCAAAGACATTGCCCACGCCGGCAACCCCACAAGCGCCGTGGTTCTTGCCTCGAGGGAAAGCCTCTGCATTTCAAAAGAAAATCCGGTTTGCAAACCTTCTCTCTGCTGTTTTGCAAAGGGCTACTACGAAAAGCTGAGAAAGTCGCGACTGCAACAGGTGGCACTCAAGGGGATTGTCTTTGACGCACCGCTTCTTAAAAAACTCGGCCAACACTATGAGATTTGTCCCTTTGAGCTCGCTCTCGACTTGTCTTTGACCACAGACACCACAGTCTGTGACTACAACCACATTGTTTCGCCACAGGCTCAGATTGCACGTCACTTTGCCGAACCAAAACGTCGGGCGCAGATTCGACTGATTGTCGACGAAGCCCATAATTTTCCCGAGAGGGTTCGCTCCGAGCATTCCCCAAAGCTCAGTAGTGAAGGCCCTCACACAGACTCCCGACACGCAAGACGTTATTTCGAGCGTTATTCCCACGCAATCACTGAATTTGTTGAAAAGTTCGCACCAGAGCACGAACGAACCCAGAGCGACAAATCACCACAAAGCTGGAAAACACATGTCTTGTTGGAACAACTGGGTGGAGCTTGCCACGAAGCTCTTTTTCAGAAGCTTCAGCTGGCCTATGGAAAGTACACTGCAATTGTGGAGTTCCCACAACACACTGATCCCGTTCTCAAAGCACATCAGAATTTTCTCGCACTCAGTGAGCTGCTTTCACAACACGAAATCGGCACAAACAAGGCTCACTCTCTCATTGTCGGGCAGGAGCGCAACAACACCTTCATACAAGTGTTGTGTAAAGACTCCGCCTTGCATCTCAAGAGTCTCTTCGAACCCATGGAAGCACCCCTGTTTATGTCTGCCACTTTGACACCCGCAGACCACTACGCACGCTCCCTTGGCTTTTCACCGCAGCAATGGAGCCTCATCGAGAGTCCGTCTCCCTTCGATAGGGAGAAACGAAAGCTCTTCATCGTGCCGCAAGTGACCACTCGCTTCACACACCGCCATCGGCACATACCAAAGATCTCCCACTGCCTTTCCCGAATTCTTGGGGCACAGCCAGTCAACACCTTCATTTTTTTTCCCAGCTTTGAGTTTGCCAAACAGGTTTATGAACAAGCAAAGATCCCCGGTCCTTTTCAACCCACTTTGCAAAAACCACAACAAAAAAAGGAAGAAACCGATCGGATCCTGCAACTCTTCCAAAAGGAGGCCAAACCCCAGGTTCTTTTTGGCGTGCACGGCGGAAGTTTTTCAGAAGGGGTAGACCTTCCTGGCAGCGCCTTGGAGTCTGTGATCTTGGTGGGCCCCGCTTTGCCACGGGTGTCGTTGGAGCTTGATCTTTTGCAAAAGTATGAGTCTCAAAAAGGTCAAAATGGCTTTGACATTGTCAGCGTTGTTCCCTCCATGGCAAAGGCAAACCAAGCCATTGGCCGCCTGATCCGATCTCACAGAGATCGAGGCACCTGCTTTCTTTTAGACGCTCGCTACACGGAAAGGGCATTCTTTCAGCGACTGGACAGCGAGTGGGCCGAAGCCAGCCCACATCTTCACTTATCTCAAAATCTTCTAAGTGATATCGAAGACTTCTGGAATAACTCGAAGAAGGGAGAAAATTTTAAAAAAGGGCCTCTTCCCGCTTGAAATCTCCAAAGAGGGTTGATACTCCAAGTGCCTTGAATCATTCGTCCAGAAAGGGAGACCAGGAGATGAGCTACCCCCCTCGTGCGAAAAATGAAAAATGTGACGAAATCCCCGCAGCAGTGAAAGTAAAGCTCGCCATTGCCTTTGTGATTGCGGCAGGTGGGCTGGTGTATCACTACTTCAACACTCACCCCTTCTGAGGAAAGCCTGCCCAGCGTCAGCCATGTGTCTGACTGACTTGATGTGCCCCGCCGATCTGTTGACAATAGAAGAGCTTTTTAAGATTTCCTCAACGATTGAAAGATCACAACCGATACGCCCGTTTGTCACACGCCGATTCTCGGGCTGGAAGCGACGGCAGTGGCAGAACAATGGAAGGGACGTCACATGAATCATTGTCTTTTGTGGAGTCGCAGTGGCCGACTTCTCCGCGCTTTGAGCCTTGCCTTCCCCTTGGGGATGTTGGCTTTGTCAGCTGCTTGCAAGCCGGTAGCCGGCAAGAAAGACGATGGGCAGACAAAGGGAGCCGACCCGCTTCCTCCTCAGCCTGGGTTCACTCTTCAAGATCTCAAGCCTGTGAGTGGCAACCTCGTGAGGGTTGTTCAAGGAGCCGATGGAAGTGGTGCATCTGTTGGAGTCGGAGTGATCTTCAGCGTTGATTCGGTGATTGCAA
>JANQPW010000137.1 GCA_028285285.1 Silvanigrellales bacterium | reverse complement strand
CCGTCACCCAGTCGGGCCAGGAGGTCCGGTTTGCCCCTCGGGCCGGCCGCCACGATCCCTGCGTGTTGCCCAGAGCGGTTCCTATGGTAGAAGCGATGTGCTGGCTTTGCCTAGCCGAACACATTCTGCGGCAACGCGCCCTTCGAGGAGACTCTGCTTTCTGATGGTGATGCAAAAGCTTTCGTTTCTGGCCCTTCTCGACCAACTTCTCGACCCAAAAAGCGAAAGAAGCAACAGGCACCTCTTTCTCTGCGACTCTCCGCTGGTGGAGCGCTTGCTCGAAGAAGAGAACCAATCGCGAACAGGAACCAGCCTGCAAAAAACAGACAAAATCGCCGATGCGAGTGAGCTTGTGGAGAATCTCGCCACCCCACCGCTGTTCGACGAACCCCGACCTGCCCTTCTGCTCCTTCCCAACAAGTTGAGCAAAAGTCAGTGGACACAGCTTGAAAAGAGTCTCCAGCGCCTTGTAGATGCTCCCGACGCCAGTGTCCTTCCCCCTTTGTGGATGGTGGGAGGCACGGCTCTGCGCCGTGTGGTGGGTGAGGCTCGAAGCTGCACGGTTTCGTTAACTTACTCACCCCCACGCCATGAATGGCCGCGCTGCGCTGAGAAGCTGATGAGCCGTTATTCCTTTCTTCAGCAACAGGCTGCCACAAAACGCGACCAGACTCTCGCCCTCGCCTTGCAGTGTTACGAGAGTGATTTCGTGATGATCGACAACCACTTCAAAAGAATGAACGAAGCTGAGTTGCCTTTTGAAGAGGTCTTCCTCGACTCTCCTGAAGTGAGTGTGTACCAGTTTGTCGATGCCGTCTCACAAGGAGACACCGCACAGGTGGTTTCGCGCCTCCGACAGTGCCAGAAATCAGGCGAACAAGCCGGAAGGGTTTTGTCGGCGCTGCACAGCCATTTGAGACAGCTGCTGCGCTTTGTGGCCAGCCGTAAAGCAGGCCAACCCGAAAGGGAAGTCTTTCAAAAGCTCGGAATCCCCTTTCCTGCACAGGCAAAATTTTCAGCTGCGGAGAAGCACATTCCCTTACAGAAAGCCCTAAAATTTCTACGTTTTGCCCCTCAACTTGAGATCCAGTTGCGTCAAAGCCCCCATGCCTACGACCTTTTGTGCATTGAGGTCAGCGAACTGCTCTCTTAATTTTTGAAATGCAGCATTATGAGAGCGTGACCACACTGGAGC
>JANQPW010000135.1 GCA_028285285.1 Silvanigrellales bacterium | reverse complement strand
CTGACTCCTCGCCGCGAACCTGGCCCTCGTGTGACGAGCTTTCATTGAATGGCCAGGCTCCCGAAGCCGTGCCGGAAAAAATGCGACGATTCCTCCGCTTGTTTTTCCAAGACTGGGCGGAAGACATCGATGTGAGCATTCGTAGCGGTAACAATTTTCCAACGGGGTGTGGCGTGGCGTCGAGTGCTTCCGGCTATGCTGCGTTGGTCGCTGCCCTTTCGCAAATGACGGGCTGCGAACGATTTTTCAGCAAAGCGGAATGGGCGCTGTGGCTCACCGAGTGGGCACGTTTGGGGAGCGGCTCAGCGACCCGCTCAGCTCTGCCCCAACCGCTTGATCCGGCTTTTGTGTCTTGGGATGCCGAAAGGGAAAGAGGAGCCGATACCTGGCACAATCACGTCGCGTGCGTTGAGGCTCATCCCGACATGCTGGCACTGAATCACTTGTTGGCCGTTGTTTCCAACACGGAAAAGAAGGTGTCCAGCAGCGCGGGGCACATGGGTGCTGTGACGTCTCCTTTTCAGGGCGTGCGCGTGGCGGGGTTGCCCAGTCGCTTTGAGTCGATGAAGCGAGCACTCGTGGAAAATGACTTTGCCACTTTGTGCTTCCTGGCTGAAGAAGACGCTCTGCTCATGCATGCCGTTATGGCAACAGCCGACGAACCGGTGCGTTACATGACATCAGAAACGCTTCATATCATCGAAGCTTTTGTGCGAAAGCGTCATCAAGTGGGATGGAGAGCTCTGTGGACCTTAGATGCCGGACCCAACGTGCATTTTTTGGTGGCTCCGCAACATGAGCAAGAGCTGCGAACTTTTCTGCAGGAAACTTCTGTGAGGCAAGGACACGAGTGGGAGCTCCTCTCTGGGGGAGATGTGACGGGTCTGAAACTAGGGAAAGGAGACAACTGAGCATGAGCACACAGGTATCAGGGTCAGGGCTGCTAAAATCACCTCAAACCCAACAACGGCCCGTTCGTGGAGGCTCGCCTCGGCAGGAAGGGTGGTTGAGTTCTCGCCGCGTGGAAGGAGCTGCATGTGGCAAGGCGATTTTGCTGGGGGAGCACTCTGTGGTCTATGGGAAGACTGCGTTGGCGGTGGCCCTTCCCGATTTGGGCCTTCGTGTTTCTCTGCACGAGCCGCTTGACACTGAGAAGCCTGGGTTGACTTCTTGGGAGGAGGCCTTTCACATTTCTGGAGTGGGCGGGCTTGCCCCCCTTTCGGAGGCTCAACGCTCGACCCTCACTCAGGCCTTCGACAGAGCTCTCAAAGAAAGTCGCCTGGGAGTTTCCCTTCAAGAATTCACACCCCAACCTGTTCACATCAGTTTGAACTTTCCCTTGGGAGCCGGTTTGGGGGGAAGCGCGGCACTTTGTGCGGCTTTTGTGAGGTTGGTGGATCAGATTGCGGTCGCAAAGCTGGGTCAGGAGCACGGCCTCGCTGAAAGTGCGGAGTTGGGCACAAAAGGTGACGAGCGATTTGATGCCGAAACGCGCAGCCAAATTCTTCGTGCCACAAGCGTGGATCAGATCTTTCACGGCACAGCAAGTGGGGTCGACACAGCCACTGTTGTTTCGGGAGGTTTGATTGCCTGCTCGGGTGCGGCTCAGGTTTCACCAGTGGTGAATGGAAGTCGTTTTTTCATGGCGCTCGTTGACTCGGGAAGCCGTTCGGAAACCGCAGCCATGGTGCAAAAGGTGCGTGAT
>JANQPW010000124.1 GCA_028285285.1 Silvanigrellales bacterium | reverse complement strand
TCAAACCCTGCCCTTATTGGCCCGCAGGCGAACCATGTAACCAATCATCCCTAAAATAGTCTTGTAACGACTGAAAAAGGTAGACGCCCATTTGGAAGCACCATGCACCCGCGAAGGAAACTCAACCGGAATGGTTTTGAGTTCATAACCCAGGTTTTGAGCCACATAGAGCCCGTAAAGATCAAACGCAAAAGTGGAAGGAGGTTCCTGAAAATGACTCAGAAGAGCGCGCGGGAAAACCTTGGGTTGGGCATTCATCTCATGAACACGTAACCCCAGAATGATCCTTGCCAAAAACTCAAAAACACGGCTCACAAAGCGGTCACCAAAGTGACGCCCTGAGCGGACTCCTTTCACCAAAACCCGCTGCTGCGCATCGCCTTCCACAAGCTTTGCCGCCTCCAAAGCGTAGGCCGGATCACATTGCTGGTCAGCATGAGACCAACCCACAACAGGAGCAGTCACGGTCTTCAAACCCGACCACAACCCAAAGCCGTACCCCCGATTCTGCACAACGCCAACAACCCGAAACCAGTCACCCAGTTCAGATTTTGAAAGCCGCTCCAAGACTTCAGCAGAGCGATCCGAGCTGCCATTTTCCACAACGACCAAACAGAACTCGCCTCTTTGAAAGCCGGCCTGCTCTGCAGCCTCTTTAGCCCGACCAACAACGGCCTCAAGATTTTCGGCTTCATTGTAAGCAGGAATGACCAGCTCAAACTTCAACATGCTGAGCAACCCCCGGGAAACGCGGCCGCGGCACAAGCCCATGACCGAAAAACACCTCTTGCCAATACAACGACTCAGCTAAGGCATCAGGATCTCCCCAGCCCACATAGCCATCAAGGTCAATCACGCGCACGCGCATGCCTAACTTCTGCAAAAGGGAAAAAACAGAATCGAGATAAAGCTCGCCCTTCACACGCACATCGGCTTCTTTGAGGGCTGCAATGCCTTGGGCCAACACCTCACGCTGAGCAAACCAAAAGGTGCCCACCAGCAGCCTATCCTGCAGAGGTGTTTCAGACACCGGCTTTTTGACCGAGACTTCCGACACCAACGGAAACTCCGACTCGTCTCCTTCATCCACTTTCACCCAAGCGTAAGACTCAGGGGTGCGGGCTCCGCCCGGAAAGCCCGTGACGGTGAAGATGGCCGCATCGCAATCAGGCTGCGCCCGAAAGCGTTGATAACGAGATGGATCCAACACAATTGCGTGGTCACAGGCGCTCACAACAATATCTCCCCGCTCGGGGAGGAGGGGAACCCCAGCTTCGGTGGAGAGAGCTTGGCCCTCAGGTGTTTGGGCAAGCCAGGCCACGGAGGCATCTGGAGCAGCACCTGCTTCTGCGCAGGCGTCAAAATCACTTCGATGTTCCTCCAGAGCAACAAAAACATTTTTATCTGCGGCTCGAGGCAACGACAGTCGAGCCTTCTCGAACATGGGCTGCCCTCCCACAGACAGAAAGGGCTTGGCCACTGGACTCAACGATCGAAAACGAGAACCCTGACCCGCCATGGGCATGAGCACGGAAGCCACATCAAAGCCCTGCTGATTCAGCTGCCCCTGGAAACTGTTCCACTTGAGGAAACTCCTCTCAAAAAACTCAAAGGTCTGCAGATCTGCCGGCGTGCCCCACTGGTAAAAGGCAGGAATCTCATAGACCCTCACATGACTTTTAGGGTTCATGCGCAGCAGAGCTTCCGTGGTCAGGCTCAGGTAAAGCTCACCCCCGTGTTCAATGCCCTTTTCCATTTGGTAGCTCAGCGCCTCACGAAGGAGCTTCACACTGCGAAAGTAATAGGCACCATTTGAAGCAAACTCGTTCTCACGGTTGTCTGTGAAGGAACCCTTTTCTTTCACCTCCTTCACACATTCACCATCCATTCGGGAAAAAGCGTAGGTCAAAGGGTTGAGATAGTGGGCGTGAAAACCACGATAGGAAACCACACAGGCAACACATCCGCTGCTGCGCACAAAACGCTCAAAATCGTTGGGATCCCACTTCATGCCATAGTCGCAATACGAAACCAACACTGGGGCTTCCGCGGGGAGCGTTTCCAAGAGGTCAAAAATAGCAAACCCGGGGCCCCGCTTGTGGGCTGCAACACTCGTGATTTCAATTCCGGGGCGATTTTCCCGCAGAAAATCGGGAAGCTGGGTTTGCAGGTGGTTTTCGGCCACAACGGCATGGGTTTGCCAACGAGAAGGG
>JANQPW010000054.1 GCA_028285285.1 Silvanigrellales bacterium | reverse complement strand
GTTTTGTGCTGGATGACAAGACCTTTCGCGGCTCCTATGGCTCTGGGGTTGGTCGGGCGCTCATTTATTCCTTTCGACCCTACGCGGCTCTGCTAGGAGTGCTTTTCTTCATTGGGCTTTTGAGTCGGCTCTGCTTGCTCTCGATCACCTGGGTGGTGGGTGCTTGGGCCGACACGCTGTGCACGGGTGAGAACTGTGCTCCTGTTGTGGGGTTTCTTGCCGATCAAACACCCAGTGGTTTTTTGGGAATCATGGGTGCACTTGCGGGGGCGAGCTTTCTGCTCAACATGCTTTATCGCATACCCTTCACCCGCACCGGCGCTCTTGGGGTGAGCCGCCTTTATGATGCGGTGACTTTCAAAACATCACGTTTGCCCCAGTCTTTTTTTGATCGCACCCCTGTGGGGAGAATTGTTTCTCGTTTCTCCAGCGACTACGGAGCCGTGATCCGCATGGCGGGGGGGCCACTGGGTGAGTTCTTCATCATCATTTTCGACTTTTTGATCATCATCTCGTTCATCGGGTTGGTGCACGCCTCATTTGTTCCGTTGGTTGTGGCAACGGTCGTTTTCAACCTGTTTGTTTTTCGCCTCAATCGCCGCTCTTTGCGAGACTCGAGGCGCGAGCTGTCTGTAAAGAGGGCGCCTGGGGTGGCCCACTTTGCGGAAACGAGCCAGGGGCACGCCAGCATTCGACACTTTGCAAAGGAGAGGTCTTTTCAGGAGCGCTTCACGCATCTGGTGAAAAACTACCTGAGGAGTCGCGTGTCAACGGTCAATGTGATCCAGGGTTTTTCCTTTCAAATGGTTGTGGTCACAGCTTTGTTGCTTCTCACAACGGGTTATTTGGGGTTGTTCCAGATTCAAAGCAACTCGATCAGCGTGGGAGATTTGGCCGTGGCCTTCACCTTGGTCACAATGCTTTCTTCAACCACACAGCAGTTCTTCGACTATTTAGGGCGCTTTGACGAAGCTCTGACTGGAATTGAAAGGTTGGATGAGTTTTTGGGGCACGAAGTCGAGCGGGGTGCTGCGGCGGACAAGGAGACCTCACTCTGGGCAGATTCATCTGACACTCAGGGAGAGAGCCTGCAGGGGGAAACAACACGGCAGGGAGAGGTCGTGGTCGACAGGCTCAACCTTCGTTACCAGCCCGGAGCGCCCCTTGTGCTGCAAAACATTTCACTGGTTGTGAAACCGGGCGAGCGTTTAGGGGTGGTGGGCAGAACCGGGAGTGGGAAATCAAGTTTCCTCAATTCCCTCTTTTACCTCTACCCATTTGAGTCGGGTTCAGTGAGTGTGGATGGGGTTTGTCCTGACCTGGGCTCTGAGCTGAGCGTTGGGGGGCAAGCTCCAGAGGGAGCAGCCCTGGTGCCTCTGAGCTCGTATCGTCGGAAAATGGCACTCATTGCCCAGGAGCCTGTGCTGTTTCGGGGCAGCCTTCGAGAGAACCTTCTGATTGAAGGTCGGGAAATGAGTGACAAAGATCTCATTCACATGTTGTCTCAGGTGGGGCTGAAGTCGTGGTTTGAGAGCCTGCCCGGTGGTCTTGATTTTGCCATATCGGAGTCGGGCACAAATGTGTCGGCCGGTCAGCGCCAGCTCATCTGTATGGCGCGGGCACTTTTGGAGAGAGTGGCCGTGGTGGTCATGGACGAGGCCACGAGTGCTGTAGACCCACAATCAGAACGAACTTTGATGGTTGCAGCAGATCGTCTTCTGAAGGGAAAAACACAGATTGTCGTGGCTCACCGACTCAGCACCCTTGCCAGCTGCGATCGGGTGCTTTGGTTGGAAAAAGGCCGGGTGCGACGACTGGGTCCCGCGCCGGAGGTTTTGAAGGAGTTTCAGATCTTCGGAAGTTCATCTGCAACTTGAACCACGAGTTTTCCAGAATTCCCTCCGTCGAACAGCACATTCACCACATCGGGCATGGTTTCGAAACCTTTTTTCAGGGTTTCTTGAAACTTGAGTTCGCCGGCCTGCAACATGTTGGCCAAGAAGGAGATACCCTCAGGAAACTCATTCATGAAATCAAGAATGATGAAACCTTCTAGGCGAGCTCGCTTCATGAGCAGCTGCTCAAAGCCTCTGGGGCCACGTTGTTCCTCTGTGGCGTTGTACTGAGAGATCAGCCCGCACAGGGGAATCCGAGCTCCGATGTTGAGTCGCTGCAGCACATGTTCCAGGATAGTTCCCCCAACGTTTTCGAAGTAAACATCGATTCCGTTAGGGCATGTTTCGTCGAAGTGTTTTGCCAGATTTCCATCTTTGTAGTTGAAGGCAGCGTCGAAACCCGCTTCGCTGGTGAGCCAGTTGCACTTCTCGGCCGAACCCGCCAGCCCCACCACGCGGGCTCCCGCTTTCTTCGCAATCTGCCCTGCAATGGACCCCACAGCTCCGGCAGCTGCCGACACCACAACTGTCTCGCCTTTTTTCGGTTTGCCAATGCGATCCAAGCCAAAATAGGCTGTGAGCCCTGTCATGCCCAGCGGGCCAAGTGCCAGAGTGGGGGAGTGTCCTCCCAGCGGTGGCACTTTTGAGAGGGATGACGCTGGAAGAGTGGGGTGAGTTTGCCAACCCAAGAGGCCCGTTGCGATGTCCCCTTCGGCGAAGCTGGGGTCGTTCGATTGCAGCACGCGACCCACACCCAGTGAGCGCATCACCTCTCCAATGCCTACGGGGGGCATGTACCCCGGCATGTCACTCATCCAAATGCGGTTGGTGGGATCGACCGAGAGAGCGAGGGTTTCCAGAAGCACTTCGCCGGCGGCAGGTTTGGTCGCTTCTTCGCTTTTGATTGTGAAGTTGTCTTGGGAGCATCGACCCACTGGGCGAGACTTGAGCAGGAACATTTTGTTGGTTGGCATGATGAACTCCATCGCAGGTTGTCAGAGTGATGTTCAGGCAGAGGCGTAGGAAGTTGTCTCGTCTGAATCTAAAC
>JANQPW010000049.1 GCA_028285285.1 Silvanigrellales bacterium | reverse complement strand
GGTGGGAAGGGCGGGCGCAAAGCCGGAGGTGACGAGGCAGCTACCCGAGAGGTGCCACAGAGCTCACCTGCAGGAGCGGGGCCCGAAGCGCCTTTCTGCGCTTCGGGCCCCGCTCCTGCAGGTGAGCTCTGTGGCACCTCTCGGGTAGCCGCCTCGTCACCTCGGGCTTTGCGCCCGCCCTTCCCACCGGAAGACCCAGCTTTTGCACCGGCAGCAAGAGCGCGCGGTAACTTCTTTGGTCGCTGCCCTGTTTTTTTCCGACTCTTCAACCCACTTCCCTGCACACCCACGGAGGCCAAATAAGGCTTCTCCTGCAACACGTAGCGGGGCTGATGCTGCACAACGAGACCAGGAGCCAAAGGAAGGGATTCTCCCATGGCTTCAAGATCCTTTTGGTACGACTCCCGAAAGGCGCAGCTTTCAAAGGCCGACAATTCAATTTTTGCCGCATCGAAACTCGAGTGGGCCAAGTTGAGCGTGAGGTCACTTGCAGCATAAGTGGGGGCCCGTTCCTCCTCAAGCTGCTTCAGGGTCTCCAACACGTCTTCCACCGATTCGGCGGCTTTGAAGTGAGGCCTTTTCTCCTTCTCCGCAAACACACGCGCCGCAATGCTCTCCAAGCGATCGGTCAGAAACACCAGCAAACCCTGCTGCCGAGCCCACTGCAGTGTCTTTTCGCTGGTGATGGCTCCGCCTCCTAACGCCAAAACAACATTTTGCTTCTTCGTGACACGTTGGAAGCAATGGCGCTCGATCTCCCGAAACTCTTCTTCCCCGTCTTTCTCAAAAATTTGCGTGATGCTGCGGCCTTGCTCTTTTTCAATGAGCCGATCCAGATCATAAAAGGCACGGAAGGAATGGATCGCAAAGCCGTGTCCAAATGTGGACTTTCCCACACCAGGAAGACCCACCAGGAAGATATTCTTGTACCTCTTAAAGGTTTGACGCGGCATGACACTCCTCAGCTCGGGCGCCCTGGAGCGACCCAACGGTTGACGCAGACCCACATGGACATACTATAGTCAGCGCGAGGCGCAACCAACAGGAGCACACCCGCCATGAGCGACATGAACACACCCCGACTCTCTTTCGACTGGACCCGCGCACAAGACGTTTGTCCCGTTGAATCTAAAATGAGCGAACACTTTGCAAAAGTCTGCGAAGGCTCGCAAAGTCTTTTGAACAAAACAGGAGCCGGTGCTGACTTCACAGGCTGGACGAGCCTCCTTGAAGCCGATCCCGCTGCAGCCCTCTCTCCCAGTGTGGAATTGGCCACACGCATTGCTCAGCAGTCTGATGCTGTTGTGGTCGTGGGTATTGGCGGCAGCAATCTTGGCGCCAAAGCGGTCTTTGATGCCTTAAGCCATAGCTATGCAGCAGACCTCCCCCCCCAGAAACGATCGGCGCCCCAGCTTTACTGGGCAGGCAACCACCTGGCCACAGACGAAGCCGCTGAGCTGCTCGACGCCCTCGAAGGCCACACACCGAGCCTGATTGTGATTTCCAAATCAGGCACAACAACCGAACCAGCGCTCGCTTTCCGCATTTTGAAGAGCTACATGGATCAGCGTTTTGGTGTTGCTGAAAGCGCGGCACGCATTTTTTGTGTGACCGATCCCAAAGGGGGCACTCTCAAAAAACTGGCCGACGAAAACGACTGGCCTCGGTTGGAGATTCCGCCCGATGTGGGTGGTCGCTATTCTGTGTTCACTCCCTGTGGTCTGCTCCCTCTCGCGGCGGCCGGCATAGATGTCGAAGCGTTTGTGACGGGTGCTCGCGATGCCGGCCTTGCCGCCACTCGCTCCGAAAACCGCTCACTTGAGACAAACCCAGCCCTTTGCTACGCCGCTCTGCGGAATGCCCTCTACAGCGAAGGTTACAAAGTTGAAGCACACTGCACCTGGACTCCCAAACTCCGCACTGTTTCAGAATGGTGGAAACAGCTCTTCGGCGAAAGCGACGCCAAAGAAAACAGTGGGCTCTACCCAGCCAGTGCTTGTTTCACAACGGATCTCCATTCCCTTGGACAGTACTTTCAAGACGGTGAAAGGCACCTTTTTGCAACCCACATCAAGATTCTTAAGGAAGCCTCTGTGGCACAGGGTGCCCTTGCCCGCAGCCTCACCATACCCAAAGCTGCCGGCCTCAATGATGGCTTTGAGTTTCTCAATGGCAAAGAGCTCTCTCTCGTGCAGCACCATGCGCAAGAGGCCACCTTCCTCGCCCACGCCGATGGCAAATGCCCCACTGTGGTTTGGAATTTGCCTGAACGAAACGCCTACTGGTTGGGCTATTGGATGTACTCCCAAATGATTGCCTGCGCTGTTGGCGGTTACGCCAGAGGCATCAACCCCTTCGACCAGCCCGGGGTGGAAGACTACAAACGAAACATGTTTGCGCTCATTGGGAAGTCTGGATTCGAGTCAAAACGCGACGAAATCCAACAACGCATCGAACGGGGACGTCGGCTCCAAAGCTTTGGCCCGACGGCTGGATAACTATGAACGGCACCAACACCAGCTCTCCCCACTCCCCCAACCACGTGAGCATCCAGGGTGTTCGGCTTCGTCTGCCTGAGCCCTTCCAAGGCCGCGCCACCTGCCACGGTCTCAACCTGGCCAAGCTGCAGCTGGAGGCCGCCTGGTTCACCGACGGCACCGATGACCCTCCGATGAGCCCACGCATTGTTGGGCTTCCTGGAGTGGGAAAAACCACACTGGCCCTCTCTGTAGCGCAAAGCCTCCAGCAAGAGGTCTATGTGATGCAAGCCACAAGCGACCTCCGCCCAGAAGATCTCTTGGTTCAACCTGTGCTCCGCGGTGCAAAGGAAATTGAATACGTAGCGTCGCCGTTGCTTGCTGCGGTGATACGAGGGGGCGTTTGTGTTCTTGATGAAGGCAATCGCATGTCGGAAAAGTGCTGGGCCACTCTTGCTTCACTCCTGGACAATCGTCGCTATGTTGAGAGCGTTCTTGCCGGTGTGCGCGTGCCGGCCCATGCCCAATTTCGCTTCGTGACAACCATGAATGATGACAGCAGTGCCTTTGACCTGCCCGAATATGTCACAAGCCGCCTTGTTCCAAAAATTGAACTCGAACCCCTCAGTGGTGCTGAGATCATGGCATCACTTGCAGAGGCTCTGCCCCAGGCTGAAGAGAAGCTTCTCCGTGCGCTCGTGGACCTCCTCGCTGAGCTGCAGGTTCACGGCCACGACAACACCGTGCGCGACGCAGTTCAAATGGCACGCTATGTTTCCAAAAGACTGCAGATGCAGTCTTTAGATAGCTCGGAACAAAACACTCAGCCAAGTTTGCGCGAGGTTTTGCTGGAGGCGGTGCAGGTGACTCTCGGTGCGGAGGTTGCTGATGCTCTCCCCCAGGCTCATGCCTCACCCACTGCCCCGGGAGGCCTTCGGCTTTTCAGAAACAATGATCATGACGACAAGTGATGCTCTCAACGTGTTCTCTTTTGGAGCCAAGGGAAGCTGGAAATGGATACCCTGGGACAAGTCTGCCAGCCCCCGCCTCGATTTGCAGAGCCATCGCCTCACCCTCTCACCAAACAGATCCACTCCGGAAAGAACAAAGGCAACCGAAGGTTGGGATTGCCTTCCCCGCGCTGTGGTCACAGACCACCAGTCGTTCCTGGCTTACCGTGAGCTTCTGCATAAACAGCGACTGACTGAACGCTATGATCTTGTTTGCGCCTTTCTTCCAGAAGAAACGAGTCAGATCCTGGGCGCAAAAACACCCACCAGACCTCAGTCTCTGATTGTTGAGAGCAGTGTCAAAACTTCCTCCGAGCATCGGCCCAACACGCAGCATGTTGAGCCGGCCTCACTTGAGGCATTGTTGCTCGCTTTCTGCTCACCAAAAAAGCTCGTCTTTGCTGGCTGGGAATTCGATTGGCCTTTCGGACCACCCTCTGCAGTGCCCCTTTTTTCTCCAAGGCCGAGCACCCTCCCCCTTTTTCCAAAGGCCAACGAAGAGGCTTTTGTTTTCTTCCCCGAACCCATGGGTCTGGCACTTTGGGTGGAAGCACTCGTTCACTGGGCTGAGGAGGCTCAAAAGAACCAGCCCATAGCCACCCCTTCTCCTGTGCAACAGACGCTGCTGCGCAGACTGAGCGAGCGCTTCGCCCACAAAAGGGTTTTGTTCGCCTGTGGAGTTCCAACATTTCTCGGCATCACAGGAGCCTTGCGCGGCTCTCTTGAAGACCCTCAAAGAGCCTCATTGCACCCCCTCGGCCAGGGGAGAGAAGTCTCTCATTTGGCTGAAAAGAGGCAAAAGAAAGAGACTCAGGTTCGCTTCTTTCGAACCTCCGCCCGAACAGATGCCGAGTTTGCCGCGGTTCCCACTCCGCTGGTGCGAGAACTGGAGAAGGTCTTTGACCAGGAACAGGGCCTTTCTGCAAATCAACTTCTCAAGAAATCCCTTGAAAACCTGATCCTCCGATCTGTTCACAACTATGAAGAGTGGACCCACCTGAATCTGAGCCACAAAGCCCTTCAAAACTTTCAGTGTTTTCTCTGGAAATGGCTGCGCCGCGATGGGCGCCGCTGCCCTCGAGCCTTTGACCTCGTCTTGGCGGCTCGCAACTGTGTTGATGGGAACTTTTCTTTTGAGCTTTCAAGGGTGCTTCAAAGCGGATCTGAGCAAAACGAAACAGAAGGAGGGGCTTTTTGGTCGTTGCCAGAAAAGGAGCTCAGGTTATCGGACTTTGAGCACCCAACCTTATCCCTTGAGTTGAATTCATTCGCCACCTTCGAACACATTCGCCAGCGAGGAGGAGGTGCCAAAAAGAAGCCCCCACTCATAGCACTTCCTCAGGAACCCCTAGAGAGGGTCCCCTCGGCAAAAAGAGCGGTCTCAGAAAGTGATTTCCCCGACTCCTCTTGGACAGAAGACCGCGAGGCACATCACTGTTCTTTCCCTCAGGAGGATCTCTTTCTTGATGAGACCATTTTGGGAATTCAGCGCTCCGTTCAACATGCGCTGCGAGAAAGGCAGACACGGTACGAGCCCTTGCAGCTCTCACTCGAAGATGGTTTGGACATCCGCGAAACTTTGCGCCACTGGCACCAAGGACAAATCTACGTCAGAGCCCAAGGAGACAGTCGGCCTTTACCTGTGGGGAGCGTGGTTTTTGAGTTCACAGCTTCTCCAGACGAGGAACGTCACTTTGATTGGCAGGCCCTTTGGACAGCTGAGGCCCACGATGCGACACACTTGATGTTTTACGCCACAGACTTTTCTCAAGAGGTCATTGGGCCCGGCATTGCCCGGAGTGAATTTGGTGGGTTTGCGGCCATTCCTGCCGATCGATGGATGGTGGATCTTTGGCATCACCCCTACCTTCGAGCCCACGCACGAAGCAAGGGTGAACTCCTACTCCTCGCTGCAGGATTTGCGTCGGCCCCTGGAACTCTTGTGCACATTGGACACCGTCGCCCTCGGGAGACACTCAGGCGCTTGCTCGCCCAGAACCAGCGCAGCCTGATCCACAAGCCCCTCTCTGGATTTGACTCCAACAAAGTCAGAAAACTGAAGACTTTCCATGTGCTTGCAGAAGCGGGTGTGCGGAACTATGCTCAAAAGCACATTCGCAAAGACGAAACCTAGGGCCCAACCCCTGAATGAGGGAAATGATGATTTTCAAGCTTGATCTCCATGCGGCAAAGCGATGCTCTTTTTTTGTTCGTCAGGTTTTTCCGCTAACCACCCTTGCCGTTGCTCTGTGTCCCGACTCCTCGCTGGCTTTGCCTTCTGGTGTGAAAAAAGTGGCCAGCGGAACCCTCATTGAGGGCACACCCCAAGCCTCCCTCTTTCAGTTCAAAAATGGACTCAAATTGATTGTTTTGCCTGACCACCGCAACCCCGTTGCCACGTTGCGCCTTCGCCTTGATGGGGGCAGCAACCGGGAAGAGCCCGGCATCACAGGCCTCGCCCACTTCTTTGAGCACATGATGTTTCGCAAAACAAAAGGACAACCTGAGGGCCAATTCGACAAGACGCTGTCAGGCATTGGGGGTAGTGGCAATGCGGCGACTTCCACAAATTTTGTTGTCTACAACTCCACGTTTCCTGGCCCCGCTCTCGACATTATGCTCGACCTCGAAATGAAACGCTTTCGCCAGCTCGACCTCACTGACCCTTACTTCACAACCGAGAAGGGAGCCGTGATCTCCGAGCGCCGGCTTCGATACGAAAACAACCCCCTCCAGCGGGGCTTGGAGCACATTCGACGCATCACGCAACGAGGAACCCAGAGAGAATGGCTCACCATCGGAACACGAGAAGACGTGGAAAACATGAGCATTGCGCAGGCACAAAAATTTTACAAAGACCACTATGTGCCTGAAAACACCTTGATCAGTGTGGGAGGCCCCTTTGACGTGAACTCTGTGGTGAAAAAGGTCCACAAGAAATTTGGCGATTGGAGCGGCACTCTCAAAGCCAGAGAAAGGAAAAACCCTCAAGACATTCTCACGAGAGACTCGGGTAAAAACTTTGTGTGCAAGGAGGCTGTCAATGAGCAAATCTTCCAGATTGTGTTTCCTTCCACAAAGACGTCTTACAACGACCTTTTAATGGCTCACATCTTTTCAGAGCTTCTTGATGACCATGACGAGGGAGCTTTTTCGCGGCGCCTGAACAACAAAAACCTCGCCTCAGCATTTGGGTTCTACAAGGTCTATTGGCAACATGGCTTTCAACCTGTTCAGGCGTACTTTTCACTGAGTCGTGAACAAGACTTCCAAAAGGCTCTTGGAGCCTTCCGCTCAGAAGTGGAACGCTTGAAAAAACTCAACTGGGGGAAAGAGTTCCGAGAGCGGCTTCAGAAGAGTATTGAGGTTGACAAAGCAGAAGCTGCCGAAAAGATGACATCGTTGGTGGAATCTTACGAGTGGAACCAGAGCTACTACGGGGACTTTCTCATTTCCAAGAGCTTTCAAAAAGTGGTTGATGAACTCTCGGTTCAACAACTTCGGGAGTGGATGAACTCCACGCTTGACTTCAAGAAGGCCTACATTATGGGGGTGACCCACAGTGACAGACACCCCCCTTGTGAAAAGCTCACCGTTGCCGGCACAAAACTCTAAGAAAGGCTTCAAAATATGCAGTTTGCTCTTGTTTCATTCCGGATTGCCGACTTTTTTAGCTTCACACTTGCCACAAAAG
>JANQPW010000010.1 GCA_028285285.1 Silvanigrellales bacterium | reverse complement strand
ATGCCTCCATATTTCAAAACGGGCAGTGAGAGCCCGTGCTCAAAGCTCACGGCTGTTTCATGGGAAAAAGACTTGGCCCCAGCACTCTCTACGAGAGTCAGTTCTCTGTCCGGGGGAAGAGCACTACTGTTTCTGAGGGCAAAAGTGAGCACCTCAGGCGACATGAGCAATTGCCCTCCTTTCTTGACCAAGTGCACCCCCCGCCACTTGGCTAAGAAATAGTTTTCAAGCGAGCCGTACCTTGCCAGGTGATCCTCACTCAGGTTTGTGAAGGCTAGGGCATCGAGAAGGGGGGTCCAAGTTGTTTCAAGCTGGTAGCTTGAAAGCTCAAGAACCACCACATCGTTTGTTTTTAGGAGGTCATTGTCCCCTTTTTTCAGGAGGGAGAGAGCTGTTGAGCTGAGCGTTTGGCCGATATTTCCCGCCGCGACTGCCCTGAACCCAACGCTCTTCAACAGTTCAGCTGTTGCGTAGGTCACGGTGCTCTTGCCGTTGGTTCCCGTCACTCCAAGAACCTGGGAGTGCTTCGGCAATGCAGCGAGTCCAAGTTCAATCTCTGAGATCACAGGAACCCCCGCTGCGAGCAAACGTTGGCAAAAGGGGTGATCGAGCGAAAATCCAGGAGACAACACGGCCACATCGTTCTTTTGGTCAAAGACGATGGATTTCCAGTCTCGGTGTGATCGAAACACCGAATTTACGGGGTTTGACTCGGTGTAGCCCCAAACACTGCATTCGAAATGTTCGAGCAGTGCAGCCGCGTCTGAGCCGCTACGGCCTTCCCCCACAGCAATAATGCGCTTTGCTTGCTGTAGTTGTTCCAGCAGGAGAGGGTTTTTCAAAGATGGAAGTAAAGCCTTGGGCATAGACGAAAGCCGCTCCTGATCATCTCAGTTTGAGTGAGAGCACGCTGAGCAGGGCAAGCATCAGGCTGATGATCCAGGCTCGAATGGTGATTTTTTGTTCCGGCCAACCCGCCTTTTCAAAGTGGTGATGTATGGGCGCCATGCGAAAGATCCTCCGCTTTGTGAGCTTATAAGAGCCCACCTGGAGAATGACCGAAGCTGCCTCAACCACAAACACGCCTCCCATCACAATCAGGAGAATCTCGTGGCCTGTGATAACGGCAACGGTGGCAATGATTCCGCCCAGCGGAAGGGAGCCTGAATCTCCCATGAAAACCTGTGCAGGCCACGTGTTGTACCACAAAAAACCAATAGAAGCCCCAACAACGGCAGACAGAAAGACCGTGATCTCACCTGAAAAAGGAACCGTGTGGTAGTAGAGATATTTGGCAATGAGCAAATGGCCAGTCACGTAAGAAAGCACGGTGAGAGCAGACGCACATGTCATCACAGGTCCAATCACCAGACCATCAAGACCATCAGTGAGATTGACGGCGTTGCTTGTGCCCACCAATACGAGGATTCCAAAGAGGAAATACCACGGACCGAGATCAACCACAGTGTCTTTCAAAAAAGGTATGTTCACACTGCCAAAAGCCATTCCTGAGGGCTGGACCGGGTACCCAGAGGTGACGTGCCAGTGCCACAACAATGCGACTCCGCTTGCCGCAACGAGTCCAACCATCTTCAGGCGACTTGAAAGCCCTTCAGAACTCTTTCGTGAAATTTTGAGATAGTCATCAAGAAAGCCAACAACTCCAAAGGAAACAGCAACGAAGAGAAGGGTCCAAAGATGGGGGTTGGAGAGATCACTCCACAGGAGCGCACCCATCAGCGTCGACAAAATGATGATCAAACCACCCATGGTGGGTGTGCCCTTTTTTTCAAAATGGCTTGAGGGACCCAGCTCGCGAATAGGCTGACCCAGCTTGATGCTTCTGAGCCAACGTATCACAGGTGGATACAAAAACATGGAGATCAGTATCGCTGTGAGCATAGACAAGATCAGGCGGCTAGAAAGATAGGTGAAGGCGTTGAGCTCCGGGTATTGTTTGGAGATAGTCAGAATGAGCTGATAGATCATTGAGCAGCCTTTATGTTTGTTTCATTCTTTGAGAACTCTACTTGCGAATTCGACATCGGAAAAGGCGAGTCGGTTGTGGCCAATGATCTGATAGTCTTCGTGGCCTTTTCCCGCAATAAGAACGACGTCTTCTGACGAACAGAGAGAGATTGCTTTTTTGACGGCCTTGCCCCGGTCAACGATGCAGTGAAGTGGTTTAAAGTTTCCACAACCTTTTGCCACTTCCTCAATGATTTTTTCTGGATCTTCGGTGCGAGGATTGTCAGAGGTGATGATGATGCCATCTGACCCATCAGCGGCGGCTCGACCCATCAGCGGCCTTTTTTCTCTGTCTCGGTCTCCACCACATCCAAAAACAGTGATCAAGCGGCCAGACTTATGGGGCCGCAGCTCACGAAGGCTGCGCAGTGCCTGGCTCAAAGCGTCTGGTGTGTGGGCGTAGTCAACAAAGACAACCGGCTTGTTGAGGTTCTCAAGGGGCAAAACCCTTTGGAGGCGTCCCGGTATGGGCTCGAGCCCTTTGACGCGGCCACAAAGGTCTTGAATGGAAACGGGCGGAAAGCAGAGCTCAGCGACCGCCACAGCTAACATGAGGTTCTCAACTTGGAAAAAGCCAAAGAGTTGTGGGCAGTGCAAATGAACTTTTGCGTTTGCGGGGCCAAAGCCCTTCTCACAGATCAGATCGAACTCCAAGCCTTCCGTGGTGCATAGAGGCTGATCCGAGTTCAGGAGTTTTGCTTGGCGCCAATACTCTCCGAGTTGTTCCTTTACGGGGCTTTGGTGGTTGTGTGGAGAGACCAGAACCCAGTTCTCAGCACCCATTTCGGGTTGAAGACGTTGCCAGGGAGCCTGTTGGGTTGAGATCACGCGAAGAGTCTTCGCCTGTGCGTGGTTTTGAAAAAGTGAGAGCTTTGCGTTCTCGTAAGCGGTCATGGTTTTGTGAAAATCAAGGTGGTCGGGCGTGATGTTGGTCAAAACACAGCTTTCAAATATCCAATCGCCAAGCCGATTCTCCACAAGAGCATGTGAGGAAACTTCCATAACCAACTCTGTCACACCCTGGGTCTCCAGGTGTTGGACCATCTGGGCAAACGCAGGGCAATTCGGGGTTGTTGGAAAGCTATTTGAGAAGGACTGTTGGCCATCGAAAAAACCGAGTGTGCCAATGGTGGCAACGGGAACTTTCAGTTTTGAACGGAGCAGTTGGGCCAAGATTTGAGTTGTGCTGGTTTTGCCATTGGTGCCTGTGATTCCATGGGATCGCACCTTCTGGTTGAGCGGCTTGAGAATGGCCTGACTCAGGCCTTTAAGGAGTGATTGAGGGTCTGGCGCAGAAAGGACTCTTTTCACATCGGCTGATCCAAAAGCGGTCATCGCCGATCGCGCATCACACACGATCCAAGCACCTCGTGAGTGAAGCTGTTTGAGTTGGTTTGTGGGGTCGAAGTTTTGGCCCGGAATAGAAAAGAAAAGGGTCAGCTCACTGATGTGTTGGAGAGCTGGGTCTCGTGTGTCCCACACGAGTTCGATGTGACGGGCCTTTTGAAGAAGGAATTGCTCATGCGCCGCCGCAGGTAGCGATGAGTCTTGAGCGCAAAAGGTGAGAAAGTCTTCTGTGGGTATTTTGAGCGGTGGGAGAGCAGAATCCGCGGGCTTCATTCTTGACCTTTCCCAGGCTGAGCTCGCTTATAGAGGGAGAGCTGACCCGTGGCTTCAAGGTACCTCGAGAGCTGGTTCGCGACAGCCGCAAAAACAGGGGCGGCGAGCTTTCCGCCCCAGGCAGGTCGAACCTGCACCTCATCGAGCATGACGTGGATCAGAAAGCGCGGGTGTTCTGCTGGAAAGAATCCAATAAAGTTTGAGGTTCTCTCTGAATAGGAGCGAGTCTTGGCGCTAAATTTTTCTGCTGTGCCCGTCTTTCCTCCGGCCGTGTGGGCTTCGAGACGGGCCGTTTTGACCGTGGCCTCCTCGCTGTCGACGAGGGTGGCCAGCATGCCACGAAGAGTGTGGGCAACTTCGGGTGAAACGACTCGGGCCGGGGCATCTTGGAGACTGTTGGGCGAGGAGCCACTGGCTATGTCCCCCTTGAGAATTCTCAAGGGGAGCCTTTCACCGGAGCCTATGGTGGTGGCTAAGGCTCGCACCAGTTGAAGTTGAGAAATGGCAATACCTTGACCAAATGCGATATTGGCAAAGCGGATCTCTCGCCATTGGGCAGGATTGAGTTCTTGACCAGAAAACTCCCCAGGAAGTCCTGTTCCTGGTGGGGTCGTGAGCCCAAACCGGTTCAGGTAGTCTGCCATTTTTTCTCGTCCGAGTCGTTTTGCGATTTTGTACATGCAGACATTTGAGCTTTTTCTGAGAATTTCTTCGATGGTCAAAATTCCGTTTTTCTTGGTGTCGTTGATGGTTGCTCCCGGTAGCCTGAGAGACCCCCCTTCACAGTCGACGCGATCGTTGGGTTTGATCACCCCTTCATTGAGGGCTGCAGCAACGATAGCGGGCTTGAGAACACTACCCAGTTCGAGAGCGTCTTGAATGGGGCGATTCCTTGCAGACGCAGAGTTCTTTGAGCGAAGATTGTTGAGATCGAAGGTGGGCAGCGAGGCCATTGCGAAGATCTCTCCGGTCTGCGAATCGAGCACAATGCCCCCAGCGGCCCTTGATTTGCTAACTTTTTGCGCAATAAGCAGTTCCTTTTCAAGGATCCGCTGCACTTCAAGGTCAAGGGAAAGCACCAGAGGAGGCTTCTGCACTTCAGGCTGCGAGGCCTGATTTGGAAACGTGACAGAAAGCCGGCGGCGTGCGTCGCGAGTGACCTGAGCGTTTCTGATCTCTCCCTTCAGCCGTTCCTCATACACAGCTTCAATTCCTGCGAGCCCCTGGTTGTCGATTCCGGTAAAGCCAATCACTTGAGCGGCCAGCGACCGGTGTGGGTACACCCGCGTGGGCTCACGTGCCGAACCGCCAAACTGATCCCAGCCTGGAATGGCCTCAAACTGGGCGAGAAGTTCTGCTGTGGTTTGGCGCTTTAACCAGGCAAAGCGCCGTGAGTCGTTTTTCCAACGACGGAGTCGGCTTTGCGGAACACCCGATTTTTGAGAGAGTTGTTTCAAAACTGAGCTGTTTTCTGGGATTCTTTGCGGAACAATGAACACGCTCGGTTTGAAAATAGTGAGGGCGAGCGCACGACCCAGTCGATCGACAATGGGGGCTCTCGGGGTACTGAGGGCAGTTGTTCCTGCGTGCTGCCGATTGTCTTTGCTGAGCAGCGTGGCGCGGATCTCCGTGGGAACAACGGAGAGATATGCATATCTTAACAGAAATAAAAACAGCAGACCTGACAGACACGAACCTAAAAAGAGGATGCGGAGACGGGCTGTTTTGAGGCTTCCCACTTTCCGCAGTTCAGTTGCGGTCGTGATCCTCTCTCTTCCCGATTTGAGAAATTTCCAAATGGCTCTCATGTTCATGGAGACTCATGTGGTGCATAAGAGCTTTTGTTGTTGGCGTAAAAAAGAGAGTTTTCTCCTGTTTGGTCTCTGTAAAGTTGGGCTTGCAGCAACTCGAGCTCGGCTCGCAGGTGGAGGTTTTTTTCAATGAGATCTCTCTCAGATTTTTTGAGAGCGGCGATTTCGTAACCAACAGAGTAGGTTTGCGACCGGAGTGCTGTCACCGGAACGGCAATGAGCAGGACCAACAAAAAGGTCACAATCGACACATCGAGTTTCATTTTTCCTCCGAGCGTAACTGTTTCAGTTCTCGACGAGCCGTTCTTCTGTCTTTGCCCCAATGAAACACTCGCAGTCGTGCACTGCGGGCTCGGGGGTTTGTCGAACATTCGGCCTCTGATCCAGTTATACCACCCCGGGGAAACTCACAGCCAAGTGAGGGCTCGCGCTCTTCCCATTCTCTCAAAGTTTTTTTTGTGATGCGGTCTTCAAGTGAATGGAATGAGATGATCCCCGTTCGTCCGCTGGGGTTCATGAGGGAGGGCAATTGTTCGAGCAAGGCCGTCAATGCATCGAGTTCTCGATTGACGGCAATGCGGAGCGCCTGAAAGATCCTGATTGATGGGTTTGACCGCGAATTGCTGTACGACAACACTCTGTTCACATAGGCAGAAAATTCCGCCGCGTTTTTTGTGGGAAGGGTGCCCTGCTCTCGATCTTTCGCAATGGCGCGAGCCAGTTTTCGTGAGCGGGGTTCCTCGCCGAAGTGAAAGAAAATCCGAGCGAGCTCATCTTCTGCGGCACTCTGCAGAAGAGAGGCTGCCGATTCGGTGCTCTTGGGGTTCATGCGCATGTCGAGAGGGTTCGTGGAGCGAATGGAGAAACCCCTTGTGGGGTCGTCAAGTTGAGGGCTGCTCACACCAATGTCGGCCAGAAGCAGGTCAATCCGACTTTCAGACGACCAAAAGGGCAACAGCGACAAACGAGTTGAAAGATGACAAAAATTATCGTCGATAAGTGTGTGAGTGAAGTGCGGCAGAGTTTTTCCGAGCTCTTCAAGCCTCAATTGAGCAGCTTGGCGGGCTGCGGGGTCTTGATCGAATCCAACGAGGTGAAGCTTGCGGTGGGGTGATCCTTCGCTGAGGCTCTTCACGAGGAGTTCCGCATGGCCTGCCCCTCCTAGGGTGCAGTCAACAAGAAGAAGTGGCTCGTGAGTGGGTCCGATGTTTTTGTCTCCAATGCCCCCAGTGAGCTGCTGAACGACTTCTGTTGCCAGTACCGGCGTGTGGTCAAACACTGCAATCTCCCCCTGAGTCTTAGGCGTGAGCTGCCCATGTGAACTTCTTTTTCGTCAAAAAGCTGACTTCTTTTTGATCTCGTACCCGATCTTTGCCGCTCCTCAAATAAAGCTCCGGATTATTTTTCCGATGGAGCGCTCAGGATTTGAGGCCAACAGGTCTTGGGGTTGAAACTCGTCACTTTGAAGGTGAAGTATGAAATTAAGGTTATTGAGAAAAATGCGGGGTCAGGTGGTTTGCCTGCTGGCTTCGGCAGCAATGCTAGCTGGACCTGTTGGCTGCGGTTCGTCTGACGATGAAACCGCGGAACAAGAGATTGGATTGGAAGATGGAGAAGAAGGGGATGAGGAGTTTGAGAACGACGCTCCCCTGAACAACATCGAAAACGACAACTTGGCGGAGAACGAGTTTCTCAATGAGGCCGAGGGTGAAGATGAAAACTTCAACAACTTCGAAAACGAAAATGGGGAGTTTGTTGGAGACAACAACTTTGCCAACAACGAGTTTGAGAATGGCGATGGCTTCGAAAACTTCAACAATGCAGATAACGGGTTGAACAACTTCGAAAACGAAGAATTCGCACAGAATGGCGGAGATGAGCTCGATGAACTCATCAACGACAGTGCCGCCGACACTTTTTCAGAAACTGAAGAAAATGTGGAGCTCGCCAACAACGCGGGTGCAGACCCATTTGCTGAGGAAGCGACCACCGACCTGAATGGTGAGACAGTGGATCCTTTTGCCGCAGACGCCGGTGCGGATCCTTTCGCCGCCGAAGAGGATCCCTTTGCTGCCAATGCTGCGGAACCCTTTGCAGCAAACGCAGCAGAAGATCTCTTTGCAGTCGATGCTGGAACCGACCCAGTTGTTTCCGCCGATGAGGCCGTTGCTCCCGTTGAGACAGGTGTTGCGACGGCTCTTCCCGCCCAGGGAATGGTTCCGGAAGATGGAGCCCGTCTGGCCTACCACATTCAGGTTGGCGACACCTTGGCTATTATTTCACAAAAGATTTTTGGAAACGCTGGGAGCTGGAGAACTCTGGCTCAGGAGAACAACCTTTCGAACCCGAATCTGATTTACGCTGGCGATGTGCTTTACTACACACTGAGTGGTCAGTCTCGCGGCTTTGCCGAGCGCTATGAGTCATCACCACGAGAATCGGTTTCCGTTCAGGCCGGCGACACATTGAGCTCGATTGCACAACGTATCTATGGAACACAGGCCGCATGGCGGACCCTTTGGAAAGAGAATCCTCAGCTCACAAATCCAGATGTCATCGAAGTGGGTATGGTGCTGAGCTACCGCTCCCCGAGTGCTGTGGTCGATTTGAACACCACAGACCTCACAGAGGAGTTTCTTGTTGCTGACCTCTTTGAGTAAGCAGCAGGCCAAGCCACTCACCTGACGGGGGTGGCGAAGGAGCCTCTTCGCGAGTGCCGCGCTGAGACAGCGCAAACTCCAGGAAGTGGCTGGCCCCAACCAAGATGGGTTGTGGCAGACGTGATGTGAATGTGGGCGGCAGCTGAAGAATCAGCAGGGTCGTCACAGAAGGGCGAAAATCCTTCACAGAGCAAGATGAGGCAGAATTTGCCTGCTCATCATTGCTCAAGCAGGAGGCCACCAAGGCTTGAAGTGCTGCTTCAACCAGGTGCTCTTCTCCCTCAGCCACCGAGAAGTGGTGAGGCAGTGTTCGCAGGTGTTCCACAACACTGAGCTGAGACAGCTCCGTGAACGAACCCAAAAACCCCGAGATGAGACAGGGAGCCCCCAGTTGTGCGGCTCCCTTTTCTTTTTTGATCACGACCAGGCAATCTTTTCCCTCCTCATTTTCAAGGTGATTGATCAGCTCCTGGGTGGGTGCAGTCGTTTTGAGATCCAGCGCCTTTGCGCACAGGTTGAGTTCTCGAGGAGTGCCGACATTGTGCCACTGGAGCTCTTGCTCGGGCGTGTGATTGATGATCAGATGTTTTTTTGCAAGGAGCCTTCGAAAGATCAGATTGACGCTGGAGCCAAAGGTGGTGGGAAGGCCTTGAAGGGCCTCTCCAGCAATGA
>JANQPW010001003.1 GCA_028285285.1 Silvanigrellales bacterium | reverse complement strand
CAAGGAAAAAAATAGAAGGCTCAGTCACTGAGCCCTTTCGTAGACCACGGTTCCAGGAATAAGGTCTCCAAGTGTGGTGCCCCTCTCTTGAGCCGATCGTTTGACTCTCCCCAGCCGACCCGAGGTGGTGGTTTGAAGAGTCTTCTCGAGCTTCTGCAAAAAATGAAAATAAGTTTGTTTTTGAAGCACGGCATCAAAAAGAAGCTCGTTCACAACTGGCATTGCGCCAAAAAGAATCTCACCTGAGTGAGCAATGAAGTCGAAGGCCTGAGGCCTTTCATCTCCGTTAGAGAGGTTGGCGTATGTTGACGAAGAACAAGCATTGAGCGCCACAATACGGTAATCTCCCTTTGTTTTGCTGAAAGATTCCACCGCGTCAAAGACGATGTTGTCGCCCATGCCCGCATGGCCATTGTAGACGAACACATCGTAGTTTCTGATTTTGTCTTCCAACATCTTCTTCTTCCCCGAATGCGACTCGTCAAAACGCCGCACCGTGGCCTGAACAGTGGTTTTGCCGCCCAGAAAGTTGGGGGCTTCGAAAACAACTTCGTTGCCGCCATCGTTGCGCTTGCCAGAGACCCTGAGCTTTCTCTGGAGAAAACTCGTGGTTTCGTTGAAAACGTCATCCACATGGACCTGCTCAACCAAATTCAGGCCCTCTGGGGTTGTGAAGTTGCCCGTGCTCTGGTTGCCGCCATCAACCACAGGGCGAGAAAGGGGTGTGATGACAGCGGAGCCTTCATTGTTCCCCTCAGGGTATTCATAAGACTCAGAAGACCACTGAGCATCGGAGCCGGGTGGCCCGCCAAAGTCCCTGATCTCCTGTGGCACCGCTTCGTGCACCTCTTCCCCTGCGACCAAAAAAAGAAAGCTGAGAACGCCATCTGTGCTGAGGCGATCCGTGTCGGGCCGCACCGACTTGTTGATGGGCACAGATTTCGTCACAGTGACGGGGTACTCCTGAAAGAACTCTTTCAACCGAGCTTTCTCTGCGCTCGTGCAAGTGTCCAACTTTGGATAGAACTTTGAAAAGACGGAACCCCACTTCCAAGGACGATCGGCTGTGGACCCCTGTCTGTTTTCAAGAAGCTGCTGCGACTTCACGAAACACCCCGGGGCAGCCTGAAGGAGTTTCAACGCAACTTCTTCGCTCAATTCCTTGAACAAAAG
>JANQPW010001000.1 GCA_028285285.1 Silvanigrellales bacterium | reverse complement strand
ATAATGCCATAAAACGATGCGAATCTTGCTGCTGCTGCCGAAACTCTTCTTCAAGCTGATTCACAAACACCGGAACAGGAAGGAACACGCACAACAGCGGCAAAACCACAACGGCGATGACCTTCACTATCACGGAATTCAGAATGCGCTTCACGCAGATACCCCCAAAAAAGACAGACACCCCAGTTTACCAGCTTACCGACGAATGCTTGTGGTGGCATATTGGCACTGTGGAGATTCGGAGGATTTCTAAAAATTTTGAGCAGTGAAGAATCAACTCTTGACATGAAAGGCAAGCCGGAATTCGGCTGCTCGAGAGCGCGTCACAAGCCCTGAGCTTCTTGTTTTTCAAGCGCAAACAGCTCTTTGAGGATGTTGTGAAGATGCATGTTTCCTCGAACCATCAGCTGGCTGTCACTTCTGAGACTTCCCAAGTTGATGGGAATATTTTGCTCAGGGAACGCCCGGAACAGATCGTCTTCACGCTTTCCATCGGCTATGGTCATCAACACGTCATGGGGCCCGAACTCCTGCATGCGACAGAACTCCATCACCCCCCGCAGTTTTGTGGCCTGAACCGGTCTCACCTCTAGGTGATGCCGCCCCATCACGCACTGAAATGAGGTGTTTGAGAGCATTTCATTCAAAGCAGAGCTGGTTTGCAGAGCCAGATTGTGCGCAAAAACGCTATTGGCCCGCTCAAATTCCCAGATCATGCTTGTCTCTTGCACATCGAGCGTGGAGCGGGGCACTCGCCGCACGCAGCGCTGCAAAATGCGATCGACCTCAGCTTGAACCATCGTGAGATCAACATCTCTCAGACCGCTCTCCCATTCCTGCGAGTTTGCCCGGCGGAAGAGAGCCCCATTTTCCGCAAGCAAAGTGAACCCCGGCTCGGGAAATTGAGGGTCAAGTCGTGCCCGCGAAAGGCGAGAAACCAAAGCCACCTCCACCTGGGGCAAAGAGGCAATCTGAGTCAGCATGGGAAGCGTGTGCTCACCCGGACTCAGGTAGGACCACTTCCCTTCCCTTCGCCCCATCACAGAGGTGTCGTAGTCATAGCAAACCAACACACGATCTGCCTGCTGCAATCGCTGCTTGACCTTTTCCAACTCAAACGACTTCAGTTCACGGGCATTGCTTTGGGCGTTCTTGTCGTGAGCCTCATCCATCATCTCAAAAAAGGACTCGACCCATTGCTGGTTGTTGAATTCCTCCACACGACGCTTCAAGCCGTGCATGCGATCCGATTTCTCAAAGGACGTCATGCGCAAAGAACGCTCTAGGGCAGACACCACGGAGTTCACATTGAAGGGATTGACAACGAGTGCCTCCCCCATTTCTTCGGCCGCTCCAGCAAACTCTGAAAGAACGAGCACCCCATCTGAGTCACGTTTAGAGGCGACATACTCCTTGCAGACAAGATTGAGACCATCTCGCAAAGGCGTCACCAAACACACATCGGCATGGCGGTACAGCGCTGTGAGTTCGGGAAAGCTGATGGACTGAAAGAGGTACTGAACGGGAGTGTGGGTCGGGCTTCCATATTCGCCATTGATGCGCCCCACAAGCCATTCCACTTCGTCGCGCAAGTCACCATACGGCAACACATCAACTCGGCTTGGCACGCAAAGCTGGATAAACACGGTGTTTTGGCAAAACTCAGGGTGCTTGGCCAGAAAATGCTGAAAGGCCACAAGGCGCTCCTTAATGCCTTTGGTGTAGTCGAGGCGGTCAACACCCAGAATGAGCTTTTTGTCTTTGAAACTCTCCTTCAGCTCCTTGAGCTTGCTCACATGTTGCGGATCAGACTCAGCGGCTCGAATGGCCCCTGTGTCAACCCCCAGTGGAAAGGCTCCCACCTTCACCACTCTGTCGGAACACATGACGTCTTCACCACGACTGTCAAGGCCCAGCAGTCGCGAAACAGAGGAAACAAAGTGACGGGCATACTCCAGTGTGTGGAAGCCAACAAGATCAGCACCCAGAAGACCGGAGAGAACCTCTGAACACCAAGGTAAGATCCGCAACACCTCAGAAGCTGGAAAGGGAATGTGATGAAAATACCCCACACGCAAGTTGGGCTGACGCTCTCGCAACATTTGTGGCAACAACATCAGTTGGTAGTCTTGCACCCAAAC
This sequence comes from Silvanigrellales bacterium, assembly GCA_028285285.1. Classification (GTDB taxonomy): domain Bacteria; phylum Bdellovibrionota_B; class Oligoflexia; order Silvanigrellales; family Silvanigrellaceae; genus JANQPW01. The sequence continues at coordinate 2,337 of JANQPW010001000.1, read as the reverse complement.
CACATCTCCCTCTTCGACAATCTCACACACCTTGTCGCAGAAGAGCTGGTTCACCTTCCGATAGGCCGCCCAGGCCTCTCGTGAAAACTCCGCAAAGCTGGGAAAATAGTGAAAGAGAGGCCAAATAGCGCCATTTGCAAGACCGTTGTAGTACTTCGAGTAGAGCTCCTCAGGAACATCGACAGCAACAAAACGGTTTTCATGAAGAGATTGGGCCACCTCGCTGTCAATGCCAGTTTGTTGACCCAGGTATCCAACCCAAAGACTGTCAGAGTGCGAGTGAACAGGAGCAAGCGCGGTGACGAGGCCACCAGAGCTTTTGACCATTTCAACACCAGCACGACCCTCTTGTGACCGAAACGTGACCGGCATTCGATTTGAAACAATGATGGATCTCTTGCCCTGCATCACAACTCCTCCTTCAGTGGGTCTTGCGTCGTGGCCCGACCACGTTGTAAACAACTGTGTGTGTCACAATTGCAAAAGGGGGTTCCGTGGAGCACAAGGGGTCGGAAGCCATATTGACCGAAAGAGGAATTCAAAAACTCCATACCTTTCTTCAGACTGCACCCACGTTGCTCGCTTTCGATTTCGACGGCACTCTTTCTCCCATTGTCAATAACCCAGACCACGCCCAACTCGCAACCGGCCTCGAGGAGAAGCTCGTGCAGCTCTCACAAAAGCACGCCGTTGCCATCATCACGGGCCGAAGTATTTCCGATGTGTCGCGAAGGCTGCCTCCCGAAATCACGTGTGTGATTGGCAACCACGGAACAGAGTCTCCTCTTCGGCAGAATGACCCCGACCTTGGAAAGACCACAGCTGAGGTTGAAGAACTCGCCCGGCAATTGAGCCACCTGCTGAACAATCGGGTTGATGTGAAAATAGAAAAGAAAAACCTTTCCCTTTCCCTTCACTATCGGCACTCTGACGCTCCAGAAAACACAGAGGGAGAGCTCATTGAGCAGGTGCAATCAGTGGCCCAGGGGTTTCGCATCGTGCGAGGGAAATGTGTGCTGAGCCTCACTCCAGACTCACTGCCACACAAGGGTGAGGCCCTCGTGGAACTCCTCAGGGAAAAGAAGCTCACTCAAGCCATTTTCGTGGGCGACGACGTCACCGATGAAGATGTCTTCGCTCTGAATGCGCCTCACGTTCTCGGAATTCGTGTGGGATGCGAAACAGAGACACTTGCCGAGTTTGTGATTCCAGCGCAAAATCAAATGAGTGAGCTTTTGGATGCCATTTTGGCACTCTGACTTTTCTCAGGCGCAAAAGGAACACATATGTACCCTTACGGTATTATTGGGAACTGCCAGGTTTCGGCTCTTGTGAACCAAAGCGGATCCATGGATTGGCTTTGCATGCCGCGACCAGACTCACCACCCCTCCTGGGAAAGCTCCTTGACGAAGACGCGGGAAGTTTCTTCATTGGACCCCAAGACGGATCTCTGGGTGAACAGTCCTACGTGAAAAACACCAATATTCTGCAAACCATCTTCACCGACAACAAGGGAAGTTCCTTTGTTGTGTTGGACTTTTGCCCTCGCTTTGAGCAATACGGCCGCAAGTACCGCCCCACATCAGTGGTGCGCATTGTGCGACCTCTGAAAGGAACACCCGCCCTTAAGGTGTCGTGCCGAATTGTGAAGGGTTGGACCAAAGAGCACATTCCCCCGAGCCGAGGCAACAGCCACTTCCGCTACACGGGTTTTGAAGATCAAGTGCGCCTCACGACCAACATGCCCCTGACATACTTGGCCGAAGAAAAAGTGTTTTCTCTGCAAGAAACACTCTACTTTGTGCTCACCTGGGGGCTTCCACTTCAAGACGAGCTTGAAACGGTTTGTGAAAGCTTCCTCAGCAAAACCACGGCCTATTGGCAAAACTGGATCAAGCACTGCCACATACCCGCAGAATTTCAAGACGAAGTGATCCGGTCAGCTCTCACGCTCAAGCTCCACTGCTATGAGGAAACAGGAGCCATTTTAGCTGCGGTGACGTCGAGTCTTCCCGAAGAGGTCTCACACACTCGCAATTGGGACTATCGATTCTGTTGGCTTCGCGATGCCTACTTCACTGTTTCGGCCTTTCACAAATTGGGCCACTTTGAAGAGCTCGAGGGAATCCTCAACTTCCTCTTCAACATTTTGGGGCAATCCGACGTCAAAACATTGGCTCCTGTTTACCGCATTGATGGTTCATTGCCGCTGCCAGAGATCGAGCACACGCATTGGCGCGGGTTCAGCGCCTCCACACCGGTGCGCGAAGGCAACCAGGCCGCCGAGCATGTGCAAAATGATGTTTATGGCGAAATGCTCCTCACCCTCAGCCCCA
>JANQPW010000999.1 GCA_028285285.1 Silvanigrellales bacterium | reverse complement strand
GGCGTCGTGCCATCAAGGACAGCACCTGTTGCTCCTCAACCAAACGCCCCCACTTCCGCAATGCCAAGTGACTGGCTGGTCTCTCTTCCATCCAACTCAACATGGTGGAAAGACCCGCAACGGTTCTGTAGTGACGCGTTTCATAGGAAACAGGAACGTAATCAGAGGGCTCAGTGAATTGATTCTGAAAGTCTCCCTGAGCGTAGCGCACCAGATTCTGAAAAAGCTGGGAACAGGGGCCGGGGTCTTGGAGTGTGCATGAACCCATACCTTCCGGCAACACCCGAATGAGCGCCGCCGGGTCTCCTCCAAACTGTCTGGCAACCACGCTGATTTGGGTGCGCCGCTTCAGCCTTTCTTTCAAACGGCCAGCCATTGGGATCACTATTTCACCCAAGTCGGCATCAAACCGAGCTCCTGAGCCCGCGTTGAACTCAGACTTCTCTTGCTCTGTGGCAAAGTCAAAACGGAGAGTCACCATCAAGGCTCCTCCGTACTTCACAGCGCTCACATACTCGTTACCACAAGCCTGCATGACTTCCTGTGTTGTTGCCGCAGACAGCCCTTCCGCCGCCGGAGTCAACACTAAAGACTCATTGAGGAGACTCTGGGTATGAGCCTGCATGTTCAAAAACACCGTGTGGGTGTTGGAGAGCTTGGATGCCGCACTCGACTTCACAAATTCCAGATCTCCAGCCAGTGCAGCAAAAGTAGGAGACCAACCCAGCGAGGCTGAGAGCACTCTGGTGAGCTGATCCTGATCAAGGTCTTCTGAATAAGACATCTCGGCCGCCGTGGAGCCCACTGCGGTGCTTTCGCCCGCAACACAAGCAAGCGGAAGAAAGTTTTTGGAATAAGAGTCGAAACCCATGCCCAGGCGAGCGTCTTGATAATGATTTCCAGGCACAGAGTGATCAAGGGTGTGCCCTTGGGCAGACGGCCCCCCAGCTGATGCCAAAGGTCTCAGGGCATCCAATTCTGGAGCTGCTCCGCACGAACAAAGAAACACACAGAACCCCCAGCTTACCATTCTTTTTTTTTGTTGAATCAAGTAAGACAAAACAGTCTCCTTTCCCGTTGAATTCGCGAAAAAAACATAGGTCAGATAAATTTAAGTCAAAGGTTTCTGTTTATTTAATAAAAAAATAGAACTTCATCAACGAAACAAAGTGACAATTTTGGATTGTTTCATGACGGGCACTGCTCATTGAACTCAAATGCGTTTTGAGGCATGGGCAGACTGAGCAAACTCGGACGCTCCCCCTTCACATGACCAACATTGAGCAAACCTTCGCCAAAGAGAAAAGAATTCCAGGATGACTTCTTGGGCTGCACGGCAGAAGCAGTCAAATGACAGCGAAAAAGGTCAACCACCCGAATGTCGCGTTTGAGATTTTTTTCCACGTCCTTCCGAAGCGCCTGGAACCTTCCCAGAAAAGCATCGACCCCTTGTGCATCAGAATGATGCTGCAGCCATAAGGTTGCAGCCGCGGCCACAACTGCCGTGGCCATAGATGTTCCACCACCCCGTGCGGAATCGAAGATGAGGTTGGGAATGTTTCGATCATCTTTGATCTGGCTGCGATCGAATACAAAGTTGGGCCGAGCATGCCAGACATTGTCTCCAGGAGCACAAATATCTATGGCTGCACCTCGCCCAGTGGCCCTCCAAGGCCTGCCATCTGCCGTGCAGGCAGCAACCGCTATGGTTTCCGAGTAGCGCGCCGGCCAAAATGTGAGGGGCAGGCCATTACCGGCGGCCGCTACCACGATCATTCCGGCGTCGGCCGCAGATCTCACAGCGTTGCGAAGCTTTCGTGAAGGCAAACCGCCCAGGCTAATGGACACAACGTGGGCACCGTTTTTTCGGGCTTCATCAATGGCATCGGCCAGGTTGCCTATGGCCCCAGGAGTACCCAAAACCACGCTCTGACCCACGCGCAAAGGAAGATAGCTCGCAGCGGGCACACCACCATAAACCCACATGGGAGAATCTACCCCTGGATACTGAAGCTGAGTGGGAGACTCTGGATCTGCCGGTGCAAAAAACTGAGCCACAAGAGATTGTTTTGTCTGCTTCCTTCCAAAGATGAGGCTTGCTGTTCGGGTTCCATGGCCATGATTCATACGAAGCGCGCCGTTCACGACGTCTCGACCCTGATCGGCCAGCAGGCGGGCAACTCCCCGTTTAGGATCCCCCACAAAGTTTCGCCTGTAATCTTTGTTCAAAAACGGTCCCAGAGGGCCATCTGCCCCGGAATCATCGCAAAAGCTGGGATGACAGAGGTAGCCGGTGTCGGGGTGAGCCACCAGCACTCCCTTTCCCGCATGGTTCACGGCCCACAAGCTGAGCTCTTCTTCATCGAGCTCAGCGGAAACTGGCGACTGGGTTTTCTGCCACAGGCTCTGCCAGGCCTCCAAAATACCTGTCTGCCTGAGGTGCCATCGAGGGTCGTCGGTTGTGAGCACACGGCCACTGACGGGATCTTCCACTCTCACGGTGGTTCGGTTCACTTCCTCCTCGGAAACATCAACGCTTCTGGACATCTCTTCATTGAAAACCAGTCGGGCCCCACTGACCACATCAACAAAGCTGCGGACACCCATGTCGCGGGCTTCCCGCGCCGAAACGTCTTTCCCATACGGCACCATTCGCAAACGGTTATGAAAAGCCCGCGCCACGGTCGCTACGGATTTTTCGAGCTGCGGCACAAGATTGGGCTCCATCCGTCGCGTGAATTGGAGTGAAACCCTCGTGAGCGGTGGTGCTAAATTGCGAACAGCGAGACGGATGTCGACCCGTGCGGCCATCCGCTTCTCTGTGTTTTCAACAAGCCTGAACTGAAAGGCCTCGTTGCGCACTTTCTTGCTGCCAAGATACTCTATCTGACTAAAATAAAATGACTTTTCACCAAACGTATCGGTCGCAAAGCGTCTCAAGCCCGCCAAAACAAGGTCGCGGGCATTGCGTTCTGCATCACGCCCCTTTCCGAACAAACGACCTCGGAGGGATCTCCTCTCCGCCGGGTTCAGATGACCGGGCTCGTCGACAACGATTTCGACTCCCTGAAGGTTGAAGTGGTCAACACCCGTGAGAAACGACGTGGCGGGATTGTCTTTCACCTGAGCCTGGGGTTCCGGGGGGGCAAAGCCTCTCGACTGGCAGGCCGCCACCAGAGGCAGCAGCAAAAAAAGCAACCTTTTGAACGGCTTTGGCTTCATTCAAAGTCTCCCAATTGAGCTTCATTTTCTTCTGAGCGGTTGCAAACGGCCCCTTAAAAATCAGTATCACACAATCTTAACAGACACTTAGCCTTCATTCTAGGGTGGAAGCACCACGCCCCAAGGGTCTTTGAGACTCTCGAAGGGCCGACTTCCAGCGATTCTCCTGGGTTCTCTTCATTACCAAATCGGAATGTTTGCCAATCCGGCAACGGGCTCCATCTCACCCACTTTGGCGGCGCGAGCGTCAAAAAGAGCGCCATTTCACAAGTGAGACTGATGGTTTTGCTCATCTGGCATTTTCATCTTTTCCTGAGGCATTTCGGGGGTCAAAAAGAAGGTGGAAGAGTTTGGCCAGCAAAAGGAGTGATCTTCCCAATTGCCTGTGCTATCACCACTAGCGGGTAGGTTATTTGACTTGCTCTTTTCGTTTTATTGTCCCGAGGGGCGTTTGGCCCTAGGGCGTAGTATAGAGAGATAGTTTAGTGGGAAACAAGGTATTTATCGGTGGTTTGAGCTGGAACACTGACAATGATGGGCTCCGGCAGGCATTTGAACAATTTGGCGATATTGAAGACGCCCGTGTGATCACAGACCGCGAAACAGGACGTTCTCGTGGGTTTGGGTTCGTGACTTTTGGAACCAGCGACTCTGCACAAACCGCTATCTCTCAGATGGACGGAACAGAGCTCGACGGTCGCAACATCAAAGTGAATGTTGCTGAAGACAAGCCTCGCGGCGGTGGACACCGTGGCGGCGGCGGTGGTGGCCGCTGGTAAGAAAACCGCGCCTCGTCTCGTGTTGCAGCGTTGTGAACCTCGGCACGTGTGTGGCGCAGGCTGAAAAGTAAATTCAGTTTTAAGAAAGAAGCCTTCTTTGATGAGGGCTTCTTTTTTTTACCGGGCCGAGAGCAACTCTGCTCACCAACTCAGTCGGGCTGGACCACACTCGCGTTCACCCAGCTCTGGTAGTGCGCCCGACCATCTCGGTAGTTCCCCAAGATTTGCAAGAGTTCTTCGTCCATCCCCTTTCCTGAGTCTGAAGTCTCTTCCTGGCCATCGTGCAGCACACGACTTGCAGCAATCCGCATCACCCGTTCAAGTGTCCGGAGCTGGGCCAACAATTCACTTCCCAAGGTTGCACGCGCACTCGTGCCAGCTGTGGCAAATTCCTGGTTCATTCTCTCCGCAAACCGAAGCAATGCTTTGGAGGTTTTTTGCTGCACATACCGCGGCTTTTTCTGAGCTATCTCGTCGAGACTGAGCGGGGGAACGAGCCGCTCTTGCGAATAGGCGAGAAGCGGGTAGTGGTCGAAAAGCGCCGAAACCAGATAGCCCCACGAGGCCCTGTCAAAACTGTCAGCACACTTCCGCCCACTTCGCCGCCTGAACCCATCTTGAAGGGGAGAGCCCGGCCCCTGTGGTTTTTCTCCAAAACGGGTGACTTCACCATATTCAGACAAGCCAAGGCGCAGTTCCGCCTGCGGATCATTGCTTTGACTGCGGTACAAACCCAAACTGCTCAAAGCAAGCTGGTTGTGACACACCCTGCGGGTCGCCAGAGCTCGCACCATGGCATCAGTATCTTCAAGAAGAGCAAAAGCTGAAGCGAGAGCGAGGGAAGCCTCCGCCTTTGGCTTTTGCCCCTCAGCTAAGGCATGCAGAAGATCTCTGAGGGGTTTTCGGAGTCGTGTGACCTCAACATCAGGGGCCTGGCTCACCACCGCCCGA